>NZ_JBSFPX010000102.1:0-24696 GCF_053588415.1 Mycobacterium sp. NPDC003449 | reverse complement strand
GCTCCCGCTGGGCAGCACCGCCGAACTGCGTTCCGCCACACCGTTGGGCGATGTGTTCGTCGCGCTCAAACCGCCGGCACCCGCCGACCCCGGCACACCCCTGCTGAAACAGGGCGACACCATCCCGCTCGAGTCGACCGCCGCGGCGGCCACCGTGGAGTCGGTGTTGAGCTCGGCGGCGATCCTGGTCAACGGCGGTGCGGTGCGCAACTTCACCAACATCATCAACGGTCTCGGCAAGGCCACCGGAGATCAGGGCCAGGCGTTCGGCAACCTGATCGCCAAGACCAACCACACGCTCGGCACCCTGACGGCGCGGTCGGATCAGATTTCCACGGCGTTGACCGAGACCTCGCGCCTGGCCCGTCAACTCGACACCAAGAACGCCGCGGTCAGCGAGCTCATGGACGCGGCGGGCCCGGCGACCGAGACGTTGGCCGAGCACACCGGTCAGATCGCCGACCTGGTCCAGCAGGTCGGCGCCACCACCGAACAGTTGCGCAAGTTCCCCTCGATCGCGGGCACCGACACCAGCGGGCGCAGCGTGATCGCCGATGCCGACCGGGTGGCAGGTGCCTGGAACGATGTCGCGCTGGCACCCGACGCCACGCTGTACGCGCTGAACCGGCTGATGCCGCCGATAGTGAAAGCCACCTCGGGCAGCGCGATTTCGGTGCGGGCGAGCATCGACCGGTTGATCCTGGGGTCGATCCCGGATATCGGTTTCGGCGGTGACCCGGGGCTGCACGGGCCCAAGCGCTACAACTGGCACCAACTGGTCGGATCGCTGCAGTACACGCTGTTGCGGCTGCAGGAACGGGTGGTGGGCAAGGGGCCCGGTGTGCCGCAACTCCCGGTCGTACCGAGCCCGACCGAGCCGGGGCAGGTGGTCCCCGCGCCGGTGCCGGGGACGCCGCCCGCACCCCCGGCGGAGCCGCCGCGATGATTTCGGCACTGGCAGATTCCGTCGTCCGCGTCGTGCGGGCCGGCCACCGGCGCAAGTCGTGGTTGTCGGCGGGGGCCCTGGTGATGACCCTGGTACTGGGCATCGGCTATCTGCTGATCGGGGCACTGCGGGTCAACCCGTTCGAATCGGAATACCGCATCACCATCGAACTCCCGGAATCGGCTGGACTGCTGCCCAATCAGGATGTCACGCTGCGTGGGGTGCGGATCGGCAAGGTGCAGACCCTCGATATCACCCGGACCGGTGTCAAGGCCGTGGTGGGGGTGCGGTCCTCAGTAGCCATCCCCGAGTCGAGCGATGTGCGGGTCTCAGGACTGTCCGCGGCCGGTGAGCAGTACATCGATTTCACCGCGAGCTCGGACCAGGGGCCGTTTCTGCGTGACGGCAGTGTTATCCGGCAGGGCCGGGCCACGGTGCCGGTCAGCCTCGCCGATCTGCTCGCGCACGCCGATGGTGCCCTGGCACAGGTGGATCCGGCCAAGCTGGAGACCATTCGACGCGAGCTGAGCCTCAGCGACAAAGGACCGCGGAAGCTGGCCGACATCATCGACGGCGGCACCTTCCTGCTGTCGACGCTGGACTCGGTGCTGCCGGAGACGACGAGCGTGCTGCGGACCAGCCGGGTGGTTCTCACCCTGGCCGCGGACAAGAACGCCGGCATCTCGGTGGCCTCGGACAATCTCGCCGCGACCCTGGACGGTGTGAACCGGATGCGGGACGGCTATCGCCGGCTCACCGATCAGACGCCGGGTGCGCTCAACTCGGTGGACAACCTGTTCACCGACAACTCCGACACCATGGTCCAGTTGCTCGGAAGTCTGGCCGGCACATCGCAACTGCTGTATCTGCGGGTGCCCGCTCTGCATGCGCTGTTCCCCGATTACCGCACCTCGGTTCTGGACGCGCTGGGCAGCGTCATGCACGACAACGGGCTGTGGGCGACCGCCGACATCTATCCGCGCTACACCTGCGATTACGGGACCCCTCGGCGGCCGCCGTCCTCGGCGGACTATCCAGAGCCGTTCATGTACACCTACTGCCGCGACGACCATCCGGGTGTCCTGGTGCGCGGTGCGAAGAATGCGCCCCGCCCGGCCGGCGACGACACCGCCGGGCCGCCGCCCGGCGCGGACCTGGGCCGCACGACCGACCCCACGCCCAAGGGCCGCTACACGATTCCCACCCCCTACGGGGGGCCGACCCTGCCCATCGAGCCACCCCGGTGACTCGGTAGGCGCTGCAACGCGAAGGAGATGGCTGTGACAGTGACGACCGGGAAGCGATCCATCCGGAAGAAGAAGGCGACCGACGATGTGTTCGACGCGGTGACGGCCGACGCGGCCGCGGAGGAGACCGCCGTTGAGGAGACCGTCGTCGAGGACGAGGACGACACCGAGGACATAGCCGACGACGACACAGATGACGACGGCCCCGGAGACGGGACCGCGCCGGTCAAGAACGGGTGGCGGCGCCGGGCCGTGATCGGCGTCGTGGTCGCGGCTTTCGTGGCCCTGGCCGCGGGGGCGGGATTCCTCGGCTGGAAACTGTGGCAGAACGACCGGGTGGCGCAGGCCGGTCAGCAGGCCCGGGATGCGGCGGTCACTTACGCGCAGGTGCTCACGAGCATCGATTCGGACAAGGTCGACGAGAACTTCAACCAGGTTCTGGCCGGGGCGACCGGTGAGTTCAAGGACATGTACTCACAGTCGAGCGTGCAACTGCGCCAGCTGCTGATCGACAACAAGGCCTCGGCACACGGTGCCGTCGTCGAATCCGCGGTCCAGTCCGCGGCCGAGGACCGGGTCGTGGTGCTGCTGTTCGTCGACCAATCGGTCTCGAACACAAGCGTTCCCGATCCCCGTATCGACCGCAGCCGGATCAAGATGACGATGGAGAAGGTCGACGGTCAGTGGCGGGCGGCCAAAGTCGAGCTTCCCTAGGAGTCGGCGATGAAGTTGAGCACCCTGATCGGCGCGACCGTCCTGTTCGTCGCGGCCGTGCTGACCGCCCCCACGGCGGCGGCCTCGGCCGCATCCTTCTGCGATCAGCTGGCCGGGCAGTGGGACGGGCAGTGGCACGGGCAGTACTGCCATGCGTCGGTGCCGTCGCAACGTAATGCGGTCCGCGACATCAAGATGGCCGTTCCGGCCGAGCTGGTCGACGATCCCGTCGCCGGACCCGTCGTCCGTGACTACCTGACCACACTCTTCGGCAACTGGAAACAAGCGGGCCAGGGCATGGCCGCCGACAGCTTCGGCGAGAGCAACTATCAGGTGTTCCGCCGGGGCGCCACGATGTCGGCGGTATTCCACGAGACCTACCACGCCGACGGGCCGGACTTCAACAACGCCTACCGCACCTTCACCTTCGACACAAGCGCCGGCAGGCAGCTGCAGTTGTCGGATCTGACCAGGCCCGGCGTCGACCCGCTCACCGCGATTCCCCCGCTGGCCCAACCGTTCATCCAAACCGCACTCGATCAGGCACCGCCGGGACACCAACCCGGCAGCTATCCGTTCGTGCCGGACCGCTGGACGCCGGACAAGGTGTTCTCGGGCGGCTACAAGGCGTGGGCGCTCACCCCCGACGCGCTTGTGCTGTATATGCCCGATTACCCGGTCGGGCACGACACCCCGGTCGACTACACACCCGCGGCCATGCAGTGGTCGATGGACGGCGGCACCGTGCAGGCCCACATTCCGCTGGGCGCGCTCGCGCCGATCCTGCGGCCCGAGTACGGCGGAGCCTGAGCCCACTCAGCTGATCAGTGGCGTGGTGCGCCGCATCGACAGGGCGCCGATGACGGCCGCGACCAGGCAGGCCACGGCGACCGCCCCGGCGAACCACGGGAAGACCGCAGCCAGGTCCCAGCGGGTGGCCGCCCAGCCGGCGAGCAGCGTGGGAACCGCCATCGCGGTGTAGGCCAGCACGTAGAACGCGGACATGGTCTCGCCGCGCTGATCCGAGGGCACCACGTGTGAAAGGTGGCGCAGCGCACCGCCGAACCCCAGCCCGAAGGTGGCGCCGAGCAGTGCGGCGGAGCCGAACACCAGCGGCCAGGAGTGGGTGACCAGCACCTGCACCGTGAGCAGCAGCGTCACCGCCATGCCGATATCACCGAGGATCGCCGCGCGGTGGGCGGGCACCCGGGTGGCCGCCAGTTGCGCCATCGCGGCCGAGAACGCCGTGATACCGACGACCCCGCCGCCGAACAGCAGGTTGTCGATGTGGGTCTGGTGGGCCGCCAGTGACGGGTAGAGCGAGAGCAACACCCCGAGCACCGACCAGGAGGCCATCACGCTCAGTGCGGCGAACCAGAAGTCGGCCCGGATCTCATGGGCGACGGCGGGTCTCGATATCCGGACCGGCCCCGGCGACCGCGCGGTGTGGGTTTCGCGCAACGCCACCACACCGACGCCGACGATGACGCAGACCACCGCGACGACGGCGTAGGGGGTGCGCAGCGGGTGCGGGGCGTACTGGGCGAGCACCGCCGAGCCCACGATCGCGACGGTCATTCCGACGTTGAAGCTGACCCCGCTGAGTTGACCGGACCGGACGCCGTGGTGGGGCCGCAGGTCGAGCAGGGCGGCCGCGCAGACCACCACGATGGAGCCGACGGCTGCTCCGTGGATCACCCGGGCCACCAGCAGCAGGGCCATGTCATCGGCGAGCAGGAAGACTCCGAGCCCGACGATCATCGCGGCCAGCGCGCCCAACAGCACGGGTTTGCGGCCGACGACGTCGGAGAGACGACCGGACACCAGCACGGCGGCAAGCGCGGCGACGGCGTAGACGGCGAACACGATCGTGGTGGACAGCGGGCTCAGGTGCCACGCCGTCTCGTAGATGCCGTACAGCGGGGCGGGCAGGCCCGAGACACCGAGGGCGACGCCGCTGAGAACGAGCAGCAGCGGGTAGGCCCAGCGCTGCGTGTCGGCATTCGTCGCGATCGGCGCCATCGGCACTCCTCGTGGAGTAGGTTTGATGTTCATCGAACCCGGCCGAGCCTACGCGGGGTTCGATGAACATCAAACTGATTTACGCCGTGATGGAGGGCACATGACCGACGTCGATGTCGCGGTCGGGGCGATGCACCAGGTGCTGGCCGCCCTGCAGGACCCGGTTCGCCTCGAGATGGTGCGGCGCCTGCACAATGCCGGGCGCGCCGTGCAGTGTGCGGCGCTCTACGACGGCATCAACAAGTCGACGGCCACCCACCATTTCCGCTTCCTGCGCGAGGCCGGGCTGACCGAGCGCAGCGTCGTCGACGGCCTGACCTATCAGTCCCTGCGGTCAGAGCTCGTCGACGCCGCCATTCCCGGCCTGCTGGATTCGGTGGTGGCGCGGGCGAACCGGGAAGCGGTCAGCGGTAGTTGACGAACTGCAGCGCCACCTCGAGGTCGGCGCCGCGCAGCAGCGCCTGAACGGCCTGCAGATCGTCGCGCTTCTTGGAGCTGACCCGGATCTCCTCGCCCTGGATCTGCGCCTTGACGCCCTTGGGGCCGTCGTCGCGGATGAGCTTGGTGATCTTCTTGGCCTGCTCGCTGCTGATGCCCTGCTTGATGTCGCCGGTCACCTTGTAGGTCTTGCCGCTGGGCTGGGGGTCGCCGGCGTCGAACGCCTTCATCGAGATGTCGCGGCGCACCAGTTTCTCCTTGAAGACGTCGACGGCGGCCTTGACGCGTTCCTCGGTGCTGGAGGTGAGCTCGATCGCCTCCTCGCCCTTCCAGGTGATCGTGGTGTCGGTGCCGCGGAAGTCGAACCGGGTGGACAGCTCCTTGGCGGCCTGGTTGAGCGCATTGTCGACCTCCTGACGGTCGACCTTGCTGACGACATCGAAGCTGGAATCCGCCATCGGATGCCTCTCCTCTCCGCACCGCGGTGCAGCCGGTTTGTAACTTGGGTACATCCTCGTTGTACCCTGCTAGTCGCACCAAACCGGAAACGGGGCGGCGCGACACCAAGGCAGATTGCCCGAGCGGCCAATGGGAGCGGACTGTAAATCCGTCGGCTTACGCCTACCCAGGTTCGAATCCTGGATCTGCCACCCGCCATCAGGCCCCCTTTCGAGGGGGCCTGAGTGGTTTGTGGGGTCGATGATCACCGCCGTTCCCGCGCCCGCGGCGCCGGGCCATGGCATGCGGCCACCGGCACTTCATCGCGGCCGCGCGGCCGCCAGCTCCACCGCAACGTGCAGAGCGCCGGTGGCACCCGAGTCCCCGACCACCGGACGACCCAGCAGCGCCTCGATTCGGGCCAACCGCTGATACAGGGTCTGGCGGTGGATGTTGAGCGCCTCGGCGGCGGCCACCCGCGATCCGGTGCGAAACAGTGCCGAGAGCGTGGTGATCAACTCCGTGGAGCGTTCAGTGCTCAGCAGTGGACCCAACACCGAATCCAGGAACCGGTCCACCGCCTCGGAATCCACCTCGGAGATCAGATGATTGGCCGCCACCTCACTGGCTCGCACGACGTAGTTGGATTCGGTGGCCAGGTCGGCCGCGGTGGCCGCGGCCGACATGACGGTGGCCAGCTCAGCCAGGTCGCGGCGCGGTTCGGACACCCCGATCCGCAACTCCCGCGGCAGCGCTGAGGAATTGAGCTGGTCGACCAGGATGTCGACCACCTCACCGGGTTTCAGCCGGCCGTCGAAGCGCACGATGGACCGGTGCCGCCCGGCGCGGATCTCCGACAGCACCGGCCGGTCATCACGATGCAGCACCGCCGACAGCTCGGCGACCTGCAGCGGCCCGTCGGCACTGACACCCGCCACGCCCACATACCAACCGTCAGGGGCCAACCCGAGCTGATCGGCCGAGCGACGCAGGGCCGCCGCGGAATCGGTACGCACGGTACGCGGTTTGGTGGGGTCCTCGGTCAGGGCCAGCAGCCGGAACACCTCGCGGACATGTTGATCCGAGCGGGTCAGCGGCCGCCAGCGCAGTAGCGCCAACGCCAGTGGTTCGGGTGCCCGCCGGCAAATCGCGATGATCATCTGCAGATCGACGCCAGCCCCTGGCAGCACTTCCAGGGTGGCGATGGTGACGCCTGCCGAGTCGATCGGGGCTACGTGGGCATAGCTGCGGGGGCGCGCCCCTGGCACTTCCGACGAGGCCAGCACGGCCCCGGAGACCGAGCGGACGATGATCGAGCAGCCGCCGAGCCGGCTCAACCCCACCAGCATCTCGTCCAGATCGCCCTGGGCGGCGAGCACCCCGGCCAGCAGATGGGTGACCTCATCGTTGAAGTGCAGCGCCCGCACCGACTCGTTGACCAGCCGGCTGTTGATGGCCTGGGTGATCTCGACGAACCGCACCACTTCGACGAGCTCGATCAGCGGGAAATCGCGGACCTGGGCCTGCTCGGCCAGCACCGCCGCCACCGCCCCGGCCCGGGAACGCTCGACGGCCAGTCCCGCGACCCCGGCGTCGGCCAGCGAATCGATGTAGGCCCGCAGCTGCGCGGGGCTCGAGTCGCCCAGGATCGCCCCGGCGACCAACAACAGTTCGCCACCGCTGAGCAGTTCGGCGATGTCGAGCACCTCGCTGGTGTGTACCCAGCGGATGGCGGCGTCGAGATGGTTCCAGCCGGCCAGCACCTGGGGCCGGGCCGCGGCCAGGGCGGGGTCATCGAGGACATCTCGCAGCGTCAACGCGGTCTGTGGCAGGGTCATCGCACATCAATGTCCCAAATGTAGGCTATTAGCTCAAAATCATAGACAGTATGTACATATACGCCTGCGATCTGCGACCCGAGAATGAACACCACGCGGCGTCGCGTGCCCGCCGCCCACCGGAACCAGGGGAAATCGCCATGGCCACTGCCGACACCGCGACCGATACCGGGCCGGCGTCCTCGCCCGCCGGGTATGGCGACGTCGAGTCCGAGCTCGCCGTCATCCCCGAAAGCCGCAGGACCACCGACCTGGGTGGGCAGTTCTGGATCTGGGCGGGCGCCAATATCGCCCCGATCAACTGGATACTGGGCGCTCTCGGCGTCAGCATGGGCCTCGGTCTGATCGAGACGATCGCCGTGCTGGCGGTGGGCAATGCGATCGGCATGTCACTGTTCGGGTTGTTCGTGGTGATCGGGCAACGCACCGGGGTCACAGGCATGGTGCTGTCGCGCGCGGTGTTCGGTCGTCGCGGCGCCTATGTGCCGGCGACCGTGCAGGCCCTGGTCTGTATGGGCTGGTGCGCCATCAACACCTGGATCGTGCTGGATCTGGTGATGGCGCTGCTGGGCCGCATCGGGATCGTCGACCCCGAGCTGGCCAACCGCGGTGCCCGCATCGTGGTCGCCGGCCTCATCATGGTCGCCCAGGTGGTGATCGCCTTGTTCGGGTACCGGGTCATCTCGGCCTTCGAACGCTGGACCGTGCCCCCGACCGTGGTGATCCTGATCGCGATGACCGCGATGGCCTGGCTCGGTCTCGACGTGGACTGGGGATACGCCGGCGACGTGGCGCTGAGCCCCACCGAGCACCTCGCCGCGATCACCGGTGTGATGACCGCAATCGGAATCGGTTGGGGGATCACCTGGTTCGGGTACGCCGCGGACTACTCGCGGTTCGTGTCCACCAACGTCCCGGCCCGCAAGCTGTTCCTGGCCAGCGCCATGGGCCAGTTCGTCCCGGTGGTGTGGCTGGGTGCACTGGGGGCCACCCTGGCCACCCTGAGCTCCTCGATGGACCCGGGCGAGATAATCGTGGACGCCTATGGTGCACTTGCGATCCCGGTGCTGCTGCTGGTCGTGCATGGCCCGCTGGCCACCAACATCCTCAACATCTACACCTGCACCGTCTCGACCCAGGCGCTCGACATCCGGGTCGACCGCCGGATCCTGAACGTGGTGATCGGCGTGGTCGCCATGGTGGCGGTGGTGTTCTTCGTCCTCAACGGTGATTTCGCGGCCACCATCGACAGTTGGCTGGTCGGCATCGTCGGCTGGGTGGCACCGTGGGCCGCAGTGATGCTGGTGCACTGGTTCGTGGTGGCCCGCCAGAATGTCGACACCGCAGCGCTTTTCGCCCCGCCCAGCACCTCGACGCTTCCGATGGTGCGCCCGACGGCACTGCTGTCCCTGGTCATCGGCATCGCGTTCACCTGGACGTTCATGTACGGCGTGCTGCCGCTGTTGCAGGGACCGGCGGCCACCGCCCTCGGCGGCATCGACCTGTCCTGGCTGGCCGGTGGCCTCGCCGCGGGTATCAGCTACCTGGTGCTCGAAGCCGTGCGAGGAAAGGTGCGCGCATGACCTGCTATCTGATCGAAGGGGCCGCCGTGCTCACCATGGACGGGGTGTCCGGGGCCACCCCGGTCACCCGCTCGATCCGAGTGCGTGACGGTGAGATCGTGGACGTCGCACCGACTCTCGACCGGCAACCGGAGGACCTGGTGCTGTCCGGCCGGGACCGGCTGGTGGTGCCCGGGTACGTCAACGCCCATACCCACTCCTGGGAGGCACTGTTCCGGGCCAGGCTGGACAACCTGCCGCTGGAACACTGGATGCTGCTGTCCTATCCGGTGCTGGGTCTGGCGCCGCTGTCCCCGGACCTGATCCGGCTGCGCTCGCAGTTGGTGGCCATCGAATCGCTGCGCAACGGCGTCACCACGTTGGTCGACGATGTGTTGGAGATCCCGGGGCAGACCGCCGATCAACTCGCCGCGGTGTTCGAGTCATACCGCGACATCGGGATTCGGGCAAACATCTCCGGGCACGTGGTGGACAAACCATTCGTCGACACCTTCCCGTTCCTGGCCGACACGCTCGACCCCGAGCACGCCAGTGCACTCGACGCGCTGGCCGTCGTCGACACCGACGAATACCTCTCCTACGCCGCGGAATCGGCGGACCGCTATGCCGACTACGCCGGTGGCCGGCTGCGGTTCATGGTGGGGCCCTCGGCGCCGCAGCGCTGCACGCCGGAACTGCTTATCGGAGTGGATGCGCTGGCCCGCAGGCACGACCTGGAGTTTCACGTCCACGTGCTGGAAACCCGGACCCAGGCCATCACCGCCACCGAGTTCTACGGCAAGACCATGGTCGAGTACCTGCACGCGCTCGGGGTGCTCGGCGAGCACGTAACCATGGCGCACGGGATCTGGCTCACCGACTCCGATATCGAGGTCCTGGCAGATACCGGAGCCTCGGTGTCGCACAACCCGATCTCCAATCTCAAACTGGGCTCCGGGATCGCCCCGTGGCGCAAATACCTCGATGCCAGGGTCAATCTCGGCATCGGCACCGACGGCATGTCCAGCAGCGACAACGCGCGGATGTCGGAGGCGGTCAAGGCGGCCGCTCTGCTGCACAAGGTGACCGGGCCGGACTACCGAAGTTGGCCCACTGCCGCCGAGGTGCTCACCGCGGGCACCCTCGGCGGTGCCCGATCCGCCCGATTGGGAAACAAGGTCGGCAGCATCGAGATCGGCAAACGGGCGGATCTGGTTGTCTACAACATGAATTCGTTGGCTTTCACCCCACGCAACAACCCCGAGCTGCACCTGGTGTACTCCGAGAATGGGTCCTCGATCGACACCGTGATGGTCGACGGGCAGATCGTGCTGGCCGACGGGAAGATCACCACGATCGACGAGCGTGCGGTGCTCGATGAGCTTCAGGCTCGCGGGCCTGAACTGCGGCAGTGGCAGGGCGAGCTGGAGCGGCTCAACCGGGCCCTGTTGCCCGCCTTCGACCGGCAGTATGCCAAGGGTATGGGGCAACCGGCGGCGGCCGAGCGGTTCAGTGGCCGCGGCGAATACTGGGTCAACTGAGAACCCTGCGGTGAATGCCGGCCCTGTCGGCGATCCCCGCCTACGTCGTAGGTGTCGGTTTGCGCCCGGAGCACGCGCCCGCGTACGCGCACCGCGCCGACCGGCCCGGGCTCGCATCCTGAACTTCGGGGCCTGCACCGATGTGGTAATGCGCTGTAGGGTGCGTAGCTGCAACAGAACACCGCGCTCTGGGTCACGACCGGGGCGTCGACAAAGCCAACCATTTCGGAAGGAACCATGTTCAAGAAAGTTGCATTCGGATTCATCGCTGCAGCGGCGCTCAGCCTGCCGCTGGCCCCCATGGCAGCCGCAGAAGACGGCGACGAGGAAGCGCCCAATCCACTGTCGGCTGACGGGCTGTGCGGCTGTGACGTGCCGACGCTGTCGGTGGGTGGGTTGACCGGCAAGGAACAGGAATTCAAGGACAGCCCCCCGCTGTCGGCCAAGGGGATCGCGGACCGCATCAAGGTCGTCTTCGGTGACGGCCGTAACGGTGGCGAGGCCACCGGTGCCGAGGACGCCAGTGCCGAGGACGCGGGCTGACCGCGGCCGCATCAGCAGCTCGACCTACAAAGGCCTCTGATAGCTCAGGGGCCTTTGTTATGGCAAAGTTCGATCGGTGCGCGCCGGACGGCCGGAGTGTTGTTTCATTCTGGTCCGGTTATTGTGGCGAACCGAAGAGTCGGCGGATCGGTCAGGGACATGGCGATTTTGAGGAATGTCTCATGATCTTGTGGAAACTCTATGCCTCCGCTTCTCGGCGCGCGGGCCGAGAAGCGCTGTGTCAGCATGAGCTGTGCGGAAATCGAAAACCGGCGGTCTGATCGGTGCGGTGGCAGCGGCGACCTCCGTGATGTCTGGCGTCGCGATGCCGTCGGCCGCGGCCGCGCCCTGTCCGGATGCCGAGGTGATCTTCGCCCGCGGCACCACCGAACTCCCCGGTGTCGGCCCCACGGGTGAGGCGTTCGTCGATTCGCTGCGGACCCAGCTCGCAGGTAAATCGGTGAACGTGTATCCCGTCGACTACCCGGCTACCACCGATTTCCCCACCGCGGTCCAGGGCATCGCCGACGCCCGCGCCCGCATCGTCGCGACCGCCGCCAATTGTCCCGACACCAAGATGGTGCTCGGCGGGTTCTCCCAGGGGGCCGCGGTGATGGGCTTCGTCACCGCGGGTGCGATTCCCGACGGTGTCTCGCCGGCCGACGTGCCCGCACCGATGCCGCCCGAGCTGGCCGACCATGTGGCGGCCGTCGCGCTGTTCGGGAAACCGTCGCAACGGTTCATGAAGGTGCTCAACGACCCGCCGGTGGTCGTCGGACCGAGCTACACGTCCAAGGCCATCGACCTGTGTGTCGACAACGATCTGGTGTGTGACCCGAAGGGCCGCAGCTTCGCCGCCCACAATCAGTACTCCGACGCCGGTCTGGTGACGAAAGGGGCGACGTTCGCGGCGCAGAAACTGCAGGCCGGCTGGGCCGCCGAGGCGGCCGCGCCCGAGACGCCGGGTTCGCCGGCACCACAGACACCCGCACCGCAGGCGCCCTCGCCGCTGTCCGCGCCGGTCACCGGCCCGGCCACGGCGCAGCACATGGGCCCGGCCCCGGTCGCCACGCCGGCTCCTGCGCCCGTCCCGGTCCCGACCGGCCCGCCCCCCGGCCCGCAGACGCCGCAGCCGGTCGGCCCCCTGGCCTGACCGGCCGGGCCGTCAGCTCGCGGGCTCGCTACGGGCTTTCGGGCAATGTGGTCACCGGTGAGCCGCCACCGCTGGAATCGTCACCCCAGCCGCCGCCACCGGACGAATCGTCGCCCGACGATGAGCCGCCGCCCGACGACTGCTCCGGGATCGTGTATGTCGGCTCCTCGACCGGCGCCGTGTACGTCGGCTCTTCCACGGGCGCTGTGTACGTGGGCTCCTCGACGGGGGCGGTGTAGGTCGGTTCCGATGTGGGCACCGTCGAGGTGCGCGTCGGGGCCGTCGTCGCGGTCGTGGTCGGGACGGTCGTCGTCGGGACGGTCGTGGTCGGCACCGTGGTGGTGGTCGGCGGAGTGGTCGTCGTGGTCGGTGTCGTCGTAGTTGGTGTTGTGGTGGTCGGTGTCGTGGTGCTGGGCGTGGTGGTCGGTGTCGTCGTGGTGAACGTCGGCGGTGTCCAGGTGGGCAACGTCGGCACCACGATGATCGGCGGCACCGGAACCGGCGGAATCACGACCGGCGGTGCAGGCGCAGGCGCAGGAGCGGGCGGAGCCACCGGTGGCGGGGCCGGCTCAACCGGCGGTGCTGCGGGTGGCCGGTTGACCGGCTGGTTGCCGATGTCCTGGCGGACCGGGGGCGCGGCGGGTGCCGGGGTCAGCACCGAGACCGGCAGTGCCACCGGATCCGGCTCGTGCGGCACCGGCGGAAGGTAGCGGCCCGGCACGGTGTCGGCCTGGGTGGCCGTCACCGGCTGCGCGCTCACATCCGCGGCGGGCCGCACATTGACCGCGATCGTCACGGCCAGCGTCGCGAAGCTGATCACCAGGAACGTCATGGCACTGCCCATCAGCACCATGCGCGGCGGGGGCGGTCCGATCACCGTCGTGTGATCGGCCTGCTCCTCCTGCTCGGGGACGAACTCGCCGAGCGGATCCATCGGCATCTCGTCGTAGTCCGACCACGGCTCATCCCCGGGGTCCTGCGAGTACGCCAGGTCCGGGCCCACCGCCGCGGCATCACCGCGCGCCGGTGCCATCTGGGTTGCCTCGGCGGCCGGTGCCAGCTGGGTGGATTCGGATGCCGGTGCCAGCTGCGTGGCGTCGGATGCGGGCGCCATCTGGGTGGCGTCGAGCGCGGGAGCCATCTGCGTCGCCGCACCGGCCGGGGCGAAACCCGACCCGTCGACCGTCTGCGCCGCACCCCGCGCGATCGCGTAGCCGGCGTCCGGCGGTACCACGACCGGTGTCATCGAACGAAGTTCTGCCGCAACCGAATCAAGGTCGAGCCGTTGCCCCACCAGCATCACCCGGGTCGGGGCCTCGCCGGCAGACACCTGCCGCAACACCGAGGCGCACGCCGCGGCCGCACCCGCGGATCCGATCGGTGCGGACCCCAGGATCGCGGTCGCCTGCTCGTCCTCGCCGACCGCCGTCAGCGATACCGTGTCATCGTCGGCCAGCAGCAGCGCCGCATCGGCGCCCGCGCTGCGAGCCAGGGCGGCGGCGGCCTCGGCTTCGGCCACCACCTCGACGTTGGTCACCCCGGCATCGGTCACGGTCCGGCGCAGCGTGTCGGCCTCGGGCGTGTCGGGCAGGCACAGCCGGGTCGCGGCGATCCGATTGCCCGATTCCGCGACCGCACGGTAGGTGCCGACAATAGTGTCGGCCAGCTCGGTCATCGCATCGTCGGGCAGATCGAGCGCGTACTGGTCGAGCACCTCGCCGCCGCTCGCGGGTGCGCCGATCATCGCCAGGCGCGCGACCCTCCCGGTGACCGCCACCCCGAGGACTACGTCCACGGTTCCACTCCTTGCCTTACGCATTGTGTTGCGCGCTCCGACGGCTTCCCCCACCGTGCTGCGACCGCCGTTTCGGCGCGCCGAGCGCTGCGTTTTCGACCACTCAAAGCTACCGCACAGCCTCGGCGGTCCCGTTTCGGTCGAGGCCGCGCCGGGCCCGACGGCGCTTGTGCGGGCGGCCGAAAGTGAGCACGCTGGTTGAATCGTCTTACGACGTCATTCATAGAAAGGAATCGGTACGTGAGCGACCAGCGTTACGACGCACCCGCCACCGCGCAGGCGGCGACCGTGGCCACCGTGGCGCGGTCCCCGCGTGTCGGCTACGTACCCGTCCGGACCAACCGGATGCGCGACGGGCTCGCGGTCGTGCTGCTCGTGGCGGCGCTGCTGTTGCCGTGGAACCTCGAATTCGGTGTGGGTGTCCCGGGCAGCGACGGATCGCTGTTCGGTGGGCTGGCCGTCGTCACGCTGCTCGCCATCCTCGCCGCGCTGGCGCCCCACCTGGGCCCGTTCCGGCTGGCCGGTACCGATCCCGACGTCCGGCGCACCAGCCGGGTCCGGCTGCTGTTGTGCATCGCCTACCTGGTGGTGGTCCTCGGCAGCGTCGCCTACCACGCGGTGCAGACCGTCCGCACCGGCGGGACCGGGGCCGTGCCGCCCGGCGTCGGCCCGGGCATGCTGCTCGGCGTCGCGGGCGCGCTGCTCGCGGCCCAGCCACCGATCACCTCGATCACCGTCGAGGACAACAAGTTCCGTCGCTGGTACACCGTGGTGCGGGTGATCGGCTTCGGGTCGATCGCACTGGCGACGCTGTCGGTGGCGTTCAACTTCTACTGGCGGCTGCGGTACCTGTTCGTCACCGAGATGCGTTTCGGCGACCACGACATCGCGGTGATCGTCAGCACCCTGCTGTACGGGGCGGTGGCGATGATCGCGTTGGTGATCGCGTCGCGCTGGCTCACCGAGAAGACCGCCGCGGCCCGGTTGGCGACCACCGGCCTCGGCGCGTCGGGTGCGCTCGCGGCCACGCTGGTGTGGATCATGGCGATCGGCCGGGACATCGACGCCTTCCACGGCATCGCCGAGAACACGTCGACCGCGGCCGTGGGCTACGAGGGCTACCTGGCCTGGGCGGCCGCCGCCGCGATCGTCGCGCCGACGACGCTCTACGCCGTCTTCCTGATCAAACCGCCCACCATCGGCGCCTACCGCGGCGCCGCGCAGAAGTGCCTGACGCTGATCGCCTTCTGGGCGTTTGCGGCGGCCGGGCTTCGCATCGTCGACTTCCTGATCGCGCAGTCGCTCAACCTGCCGCGTGCGCTCTACGACAGCGTGGCGATGACGGCGTTCAACCTCATCACCGGGTTCATCACGCTGTGGCTGCACCGCCAGCTCGGCAAGGGCGTGGTGTCCACGATCGTCACCGCGGCGTTCAGCGGGGTGGTGTTCGTCTTCACCGTCGCCGATCTGGCGATCGGGGTGGCCCTGGCTCCTCGCTATGCCGCCCCGACGCCCGATGCGATCTACGGCAACAACCTGGCCCAGCAGATCACCAGCACCTTCGACGTCGCGGTGTGCGTGCTGAGCCTGGTCGTGCTGGCCGCGATGCTGTTCACCGGTCCACTGGCCGGTGTGCTGGTCCGCCGCGGGTCTCGCGCCGCCAAGCCCGCTGCAGCTGCGACGGCCGCGGCGCCGGCGCCTGCCGCGGAACCATCGGCCCCGCCGACCATCGCCCGTCGGCCGCAGGCGGCGCCATCGCCCACACCGGTGCCGGGAATCGTTCGGCTCAAGGACGATTCGACGACCGTGCTCGAGGTCCCGTCCACCACACAGCTCGAGGCGCCGACGTCCACGCTGCGGATCCAGCGCCGCGAACGGTAAGTCGCCGGTTCGGTCCGCGTTCGTAACGCTGTGGCGGAAAATCGGCTCAAACATCGCCACAGCGTTACGCACGTGAGCGATGGGCCGGCCGCCCCCGTTCCGTCAGCGCGGGGGAATCGTGATCCCGAGTAGGGCGAGCCCATCCTTGATGCGCTTGTCGGCCCCGCGCATGTCACGGTCCATCCGCGTCATCTCCGCCAAACCGCTGGTCGGGGACAGCTTGACGCACTGGTCGGCCATGCTGCGGTAGCCGTCGATGCCGTCCTCCAGCGCGGTGTTGACGTTGACGTCCGGCCCGGGCAACACCGTGCGCTCCATACTGTTGAGGTAGGTCCGCAGGTCCTCACACGCCTTGTGCATCGCGGGGTAGTCGGTGGCGATCAACGCGTCGGCGACCGGGCCCAGCGTGGTGCCGAGTCGCGACACCGCGTTGACCACGGCGCCACGCCACTCATCGGTCACCGGAGCCGCCACCGGTTTGCCAGTGACCGCGCACCCGGTGAGTAACGCTGCCACGGCCAGCCCGGCGATCGTGTACCTCATGGATGTCCAGCCTATGGGGCGCCGACTAAAGCCTTCACGCGAGTAAGCGGCGTCACAGCGGTAGCCTCGATTACTAATGTCAGGCAAATCGAGGGGAGTGGGATGAACCTCGTCCTCGGCCTCGGGATGACGTCGAGAGCGGTCCGCTGGGTCCTCGTCGAGGGGACGACCGGTGAGGGCAACCCGGTCGACCGCGGCGCGATCGCCGTCGACGACGTCGCCACCTACGACCCTGACGGGCTGCTGCGCGGCCTGGCCGACGACACCGAGGCGAGCGGGCAGAACCGGCTGCACGCCATCGGGGTGACCTGGACCAGCGATGCCGCGCCCCTCGCCAGCCACGTCCTGCAAGCCCTTGAACTGCGCGGTTACGGCAACGTCGTATGCGTCTCGGAGGTCGAGGCCGGCGGCATCCTGGCTACCGGCATCGCCGAGATCGCCGAGCTCGAGCACGCCGCGGTGTGCATCATCGAACCCGATGCGGCGGTGCTGGCCACCGTGACCCCCGACGCGCTGAGCACCGAGCGGATCGAACGGTCACCGCTCGACACCACCGGGCACGCGCTGACCACCGACATCATGGCGAATCTGGCGCCCACCGCCGGCCGGGCCGAGGCGGTTTTCGTCCTCGGCTCCGACGCGTCGGAGCCGATCGTGTCGGCGCTCGCCGATGCCTCGTACGCACCGGTCATCACCGCGGCCGAGGCTGATCTGGCCTTCGCCCGTGGGGCGGCGATGGCCGCGGCGCTGGCGGTCAACACCCACGACGGGCAGGCCACCCCGGATAAGGCGCCGCGCCTGACCAAGGTCGGCGCGCTGACCTCGGTGCTGGCCGCCGCGGTGGTGACGCTCGTCGTCGCGACGTCGGCGGCGGTGGGTGTGCAGCTGCACCCCGGGGTGTTCTCCCAGCCCCGTGAGGTCGCCAAGGTCACCGAATCGGCCCCCGAGGCCGACCCGCCGTCGGTGAAGAAGGCGGTGTCGCCCAAGCCGCGCCCGCCCGCCGCGCCACCGGCCGGCGACGTGCCCACTCCCGAGGCCGTGCCGGAGGCTCCGGCCCGCGAGATCCCCGAGGCTCCGGCCCCCGAGGCGCCTGAGGCTCCCGCCCCGGTGGCCGAGGTGGCCACCGCCCCCGAGCCGCCCGCCTACGTCCCACCGGAGCCCGACGTGCCCGCCGCGCCGGCCCCCGAGCCGGCCTATGTGCCACCCCCGCCGGCTTACGTGCCGCCGCCCGTGGTCCCGCCGCCGGCGACCTACCCGCAGCCCCGGCTGCGGGACCGGATCATCGAACGGATCCCGATCATCAACCGGTTCCACGAGCCCAAGCCCTTTGGCTGACCGGGCCGCTGCGGAGCCTCAGCGGGCGAGCCGGTCCTGTTCGGCGCGCACCATCTCGTCCTGATGCGGCGGCGCGCCGTCGGTGTGTGCTGCGAGCCGGCGGATCGGCTCGTCGATCGTGCCCCTGGCCAACAGCCGGTGCACCCGCACGGTGTGCAACTCGCTGGTGCGCTGGGTACGTCCGATCATCTGGCGCTCGGCCCTCGGCTGCCACTGCGGCTCGGCGACGACGATCACCGCGGGCGCGTTCAGCCGGCGCAGGTCGAGCGGGCCCGCGCCGATCTGGGCCAGCAGCGTGGCCGGGCCGCGGGTGGTGGCGAACGCGTCGACGACGGCCTGACGGTCCGGCACCGATTCGTCGACCGGGCCGAAAACATTGCCAGGCAGCGCTTTCCGGATGACGTCGAGGACCGCGCCGAAATGTGAGAGCACCACAACGCGGGCTCCGTTGATGTGCGCCTCGCTGGTGAGCTCGATCAGCCGGTCCAATTTGGCGGCCGGGGCGGGGGAGCCCGACGGCCACGCCCCCTGCCGGATCGCGGTGAAGTTCCCGCTGCCGACCGCCCGTCGGTAGCGTTCACGGTCGGCGCTGCGCAACCGCACCCACTCCTCGGTCGAGATGCGCAGCGGCAGTTCGTCGATCACATCGCGGTGATCGCGGCGCAGGTACACCCGGTCCACCGAACGGCGGAAAGCGACCGAACCCTGTCTGCCCGCATTCGGCGCGACCTTCCCGGCGATCTCGGGCTGCAGGAAGTCGACCAGGTGACGGAAACCCTCGATCCGGTTGTGCATCGGGATCCCGGACAGGAACACGATGCGGTTGTCGGTGGAGAGCACATTGCGCACGGCACGGGCCCGGTCGGATTTGGGGTCGCGCAGCAGGTGTGCCTCGTCCACGATCACCAGGCCGGGGCGTTCGGGCAGGGTGATCCGCTGCAGCATGGTGAAGGTGACGATGGCCAAGCCGCCCTTGTCTTTCCACTCGGCGAGTCGCGCCTCGCGCCGGCTGCCGCGGATCTCGACCGGCGTGAGCGCGGTATGCCTGGTGGTTTCGTTGACCCAGTGGATGCTGGTGTCGGGCGGGCAGACCACCAGGATGTGACGCATCTTGTCGACCGCGGCCAGGTGCGCGGCCACGGCCAGGGCTTGAATGGTCTTGCCGAGCCCCAATTCATCGCAGAGCAGAACCCGTTGCCGCGACAGGATGTAGCTCGCGCCGAAGAGCTGGTAGCCGCGCAACTCGGTGCGCAGCAGGGACCGGTCCAGCCCGGCCTGTTCGGCGCCGGCCGCGACGCCGGCTCCGACGAACCCCTGGGCCGCGTCCACATCGGTTGTCCCGGAGGCGAATTCACCGAGCAGTTGGTCGACGGCGGCGGCGTCGCGACGGTAGGCGATCCAGGCGTCGGGTTCGGGCCTGCGGGCGTCCTCGACCCGGTCGATGAGTTCGGCCACCTTGTTCATCACCGGGTCGGGGCCGTCGGCGGCGTCGTCGGTGCGGGCCCGCAGCCGGGGCAGCAGCCGGCGCAGCTGTTTGGCCGGGGTGTCGGTGCGGGTCAGCACCACCAGATTGGCCACCAGCGCGGTGTCGCGCTCGGACTCGCGGTCCGGCCGCGGCCGGGTGCTCGAGCGGATCTGGTCGGCCTTGGCCTGAGCCGCGGCCTGCACGGCCTGTGCGGTCTCGATGTCGACTCCGGGCACCTGGGTGAGGATGCGCGCGGGCACCGAGCGGACTTCGGCAACGGTGTGGTACTGCGAGTTCATCAGGGCGCTGATCCGGGTGCCGCGGGCCAGGTAGGGGCGCAGGCTGTTCAGCGGCGCGGCCTGCAGGGCCCGGTCGACCAGGGCATCGGTGTTGGCGCGGATGTCCCCGGCGACCTCAGCACGGAGTTTGCCGAGGTCGGCGAGCAGGCCGTCGGCTCGGCGCAGGAGGTCGGCGCGATCCATGACTGTCGATCATCTCACCTCGTGGTGGTCGCGGTGGCGCCGAATCCACACCCCAACCCGCTGGTCGGGAACCGTCACGTGTCAATCCGGGGTTTGCCGGAGCCGATCGAGCACCGCGAGCACCAACACATGGGTGGCGTCGACGAGCTGGGCCTTGGGCCGTTTGCGGTGCTCCAGCAGCCACTGGGTGGCGACCGTCGTGACCGCGCCGATGATGCCTTCGGCGATGATGTGCAGCTGCGGTTTGGGCAGCGTGCTCGCGCCGAACGATCCGGCGGCGAGCGCCTCGACCGTGTGGGCGAACCGGGTGGTCTGGGTGGCGTAGGCCGCATCGATGGCCAGGCTCACCCCGAGGATCTCCAGCAGGGTGATCCTGGCCCGCCGCGGGTCGGCGTCGATCGCGCCGAAGTAGCCGGTCAGGGCCGCGCGCAGCTGGTCGTGGAGGGTGTCGGGGGCGTCGGCCACCGAGGACACCATGGCGTCGTGGATATCGTCGGAGCAGCGCTGGAAGCAGGCCAGCAGCAGCGTCTCGCGGTCGGGGAAGGATTCGTAGAAGTAGCGCTTGGACAGCCCGGCCCTGGCGCAGATGTGGTCGACGGTGGCGGTGCGGTAGCCGACCGTGCCGAACACGTCCACCGCGGCGTCGATGAGCTGGGTGCGGCGCTGCCGGGTCCGCTGCAGCGGGGTCGCGCCCTTGTAGGTCCGCACCGGTGTCGCCATCACCAGATCTTGACACAGAGCGGTTCCCGATAGAAAACTAGAACTACATCGTTCCTGTTCGCGTTTGTAACGCTGTGGCGGAGAATCGCGCTGGAAATCGCCACAGCGTCACGAACGCGGCGGGCAGGCAAGCCAGAAGGTTCAGATCATCTCGTTCTTGGTGAGCCAGCGCATCACCGGCCAGCCGATGAACACCGGCAGCCAGCAGGTCAGCACCCGGTACAGCAGCACCGCGGGCACGCCGATCGCGGCGGGCACCCCGAAGGCGGCCAGGCCACCGATCAGGGCGGCCTCGACGGCGCCGACCCCGCCGGGGGTGGGGGCGGCCGAGGCCAGGGTGCCGCCGATCATCGTGACGACCGTGACGGTGACGAATGAGGTGTCGCCGCCGAATGCCTCGACGCTGGCCCACAACGCCAGCGCGGCACCGAGAGTCGTGCCCGCGGCGCCCAGCACGATCAACGCCAGCCGCTGGGGTTCGCGGGCGAGTTTGATCAGGTCGTCGGTGACCTCTTTGAGCTTGGGCCGGACCGCGGTGGCCAGCCAGCGGCGCAGATTCGGCACCGCCAGGAACAAGCCGACCAGGCCGAGCGCCACACCCGCGATGAGGTAGAGGATCGTGGCGCTCGGCACGAAATGCGACAGGTCCGCCGACGCTCCCGCCATTGTGGTGAAGAAGACCAGCAGGATGACGTGCACGATCACCTGCACCGACTGCTGCAGCGCCACGGCCGCGGTGGCCCGCATGGTGTTCAGCCCGCCCTTCTGCAGGAACCGGGTGCTCAGCGCGAGCCCGCCGACCCCGGCCGGCGTGGTGGTGGCGGCAAAGGTGTTGGCAATCTGCATGATCGACAGATTGCGGAAGCTGACCAGGCCGTCGGCGCACGCCCAGAGCGCGGCAGCGGCACCGACATAGGTCAGGCCCGACACCGTCAGCCCGAGCAGGGCCCACCACCAGTTCGCGTTGCGCAGCTCGGAGAAGAACGTCGGCACGGTGCTGATGAACGGATAGGCCACGTACACCAGGGCGACCAGCAGTACCAGCTGGATCACCTGGGTGCGGGTGAACCGGGTGATGGTCTCGGCCTGGATCTGATCGGCGCCGGTCTGGTGCATGACCTCGTCGCGGGCCCGTGACATCACCTCCTTGGCGTCGGGCAGGCAGTCCCGGACCCGGCCGGGCACAGCCGATTTGGTGACCCGGCGGGATGCGGTCAGCACGGTGTCGCGGCCGAAGGTCTGGATCGCGGCGGCCACCGCGGACTTCGGGTCGTAGAGCGCGGTCGTGGTGACCAGCAGCTGGGCGATATCGGACTGCAGCTGGGCGTCGGTGGCGCCGTACTCGGCGCTGCCGAATCCGCCGAACAGCACCGCGCCGTCCTCGACGGTGATCTCCTTGGCCCGCAGGTCACCGTGTGAGATCTGGTGATCGTGCAGGGTCCGCAACGCATTCCAGACCCGCCCCACGGTGGTGTCGTCGGTGCTGCGTTCCAGCGGGGTGCCGCGTTTGGGATTGTGCGCGTACAGCGTCCAGCCGCGGTCGAGGGCGGCCACCGACATCGTCGACGTGCTGGCCAGGCCGAGGTCGCCGATGGCGATGGCCATCAGGGCGCGGTGCTCGACGGCGCGGCGCATCGAGGTCTGCAGCGGCGCGGTCTCGTTGGCGCGTAACCGGAATTTGCGCCACAGCTGGCGCACCGCGCCGCCGCTGCGCTGATTGGGCCCGTACAACTCGACGACGGCGGTGGCGTCGGGATCGTGCGATGCGGCGTCGAGCAGCAGCGGACCGGTCCCGGCCGGCCGGACCACGGTGAACGCCGACACCTGGAATCCGCGCCGGGCCAGGGACCGCACCGCGCCGTCCAGCGGCACCTCGAGGGCGGGCGTGCCGACCACCCACACGACCAGGGCGCCGACGAACCAGCCGACCGCGAGGCCGAGCAGGGAGCGGGCCGGCACCACCGCGCTGACCACCAGATGGATCGGCACGAACGCCAGCAGCAGCGTCCACCACCAGCGGCGCAGCCGCCGCGACAGCCACGGCCCGCACACCGTGAGGACCGCGGCCAGCATGCCGATCCAGCGGGGGTCGTCGAGGAACTGCGACAGCTGGCTGTCGAGCCGCTCGTCGAGGTCGAAATGCCAGCGCGGTGCGGCGATGCCGTTGGCGGTGATCGACAGCGACAGGATCGCCAGGACGCCGGCGGCCGCGTAGGCGCCGAGCAGTTTCCACTGCCGGGACAGGATCAGACTGACCAGGATCACGAACGGCAACGCCAGGATCGCCACGCCGTAGGCCAGGTACACCAGGTTGGACTGGGTGGGGGTGAGCACGCCGACGATCTCGGAGATCGACTTCTCCAGCGCGACCCATTCGTAGCGGGTGATGAGCGAGCTGGTGATGACGGTAGCCAGGACGACGGTCGCGACCGCCAGGCGCAGGATGTCGTTGGTGCGCCGGGTCAGCGGTTGCAGCAGCTTGCCGCTGACCGCGATGTCCCGTCCGTCGACGCGCATGTTCCCCCTTTCCGGCTCGCGACCCAAGGTAACGGGGCGGATGCGCGTTACCGGTCATTGACCGCGGTCTGGGCTGTCACGAAACCACATCGGTCTCACCAGTCACTCTGCGCGTCAATTTTTGCGGGGGCAGACCTCAGAGCGCCTCGTCGCCGGGCGCAGGGGCCGCGATGCCGCAGGCCGCGGCGAACCGGACCGGGTCGAGGCCGTCCGCGGAGTTCATATCGCAGTTGCCGAACGGCGGCGCGCCCTGCGGCAACCCTGGGCTGTAACCGCCGCCGTCGGTGTACTGGTGGGCCACCTTGCCCGGGTAGTCGGGGTTGCTGCCGTAGGCGGCGACGATGAGCCTGATCCCGGCGGGCTTGGTGCGCCACATCCCGTTCAGGTCGCCGACGTTGCCGTAGCCGATGATGCGGGCGCCGGCGCCGGTGTACTCGGCGAGGTTCCCGTACAGCCGGTTGATCCAATCCGATCCGTCGCCGCGCGGATTGCCGCCCTGCTCGACGTCGAGCATCAGCGCGATGCGCGGGTGCAGGCCGCCGGTGCCGTCGATCATCGAGCGCACCGTGTCGGCGTTGGCCTGCCAGTTGGGCCGGCAATAGGTGTAGACAATGCCGAACACCAGCTTGTCGTTGTCGAGGGCCCGGCGCATCCAGGTGTAGTTGGCGGCGAAATTGCGGTCCCGGTAGGTGCCGTCGCTGACCCGGATCGACAGCACCCGGTGCGGGTAGCTGTCGTCGACCGGGCGCTGCCACTCCGAGACGTCGGCGAACAGGGTGTTGGTGACGACGGCGGCGCTGCGCACCACCCGCCGGGATCGGCGGGTGCTCGGGGTCTTGCGACGTTCGCGGGGCACACGTCCATTCTGCTCGCGGTGCGTTGCGGCCGCCGGTGGGTTCGGCCGCGGCGTTCCCCCGATCGGGGGACAAGGGTTTGGGCCGGTGGGTGGGCCGATCGGTCGATGGTTGGCGGCGGTGCTGCGCGGCATTCTTATCTCAACGCCGGAACACCCCGGCACCGAATCGAAAAGCCTTACCCGACAAAGGAGTCGACATGACCACCATCGCCCGCCGGATCGCCGCCGGTTTCGTCCTCGCCGCCGCCCCCGCGGTCATCTTCCTGGGTGCCGCCTCGGCGCACGCCGATTCCGCGGTCGCCAACAACGGCCCGTCGGTCAGCCACCACGAGGCCTTCCCCAATCAGCACAACTTCCCCCAGCCCGGAACCTCGGTGCATCACCACCACCAGCACAACCACGCCAAATAGAACAGGGGGAGGAAGCCCGGGCGCCGAATCGGCGCCCGGGCTTTTCATGCGGCCAGCGCGAGACGGTCCGCTAATGAGAGAGTTGGTGCTGTGAAGCGACATGTAGGAGCACGCCTCGAAGTCGACGTTGTCGAGCCCACGACGTTGGAGTTCCAAATCGCCGTCGCGCCACATCCGAATACTCAAGTGCTGGAATCACTTTCCTTCATTCTCAACGGAGAGCCGGTCCAACCTCTTGAGATCAGTGGGG
>NZ_JBSFPX010000101.1:0-24830 GCF_053588415.1 Mycobacterium sp. NPDC003449 | reverse complement strand
TGGACGCCGCACTCGACGGGGCCGAGGCGGTGTTCTTGCTCAGTCCCACGACGCCACAGCTTCTTGAGCACGAGCGCTCGGTGATCGAGTCGGCCGTGCGAGCCGGGAGGCCACGCGTGGTCAAGTTGTCGGCGCTCAATGCCACCGCCGACTCGGCCGTGGGGTTTCACCGCCTACACGCCGGCGTCGTCGAGCGATTGCGGGTCTCGGGCTTGCCCTACACCGTCTTGGAGCCGAACGATTTCATGCAGAACTTCCTGCGTCAGGCGGCGTCGGTACACCGGGACAACAAGATCTCCGCCTCGATGGGCGCGACACTGGTCAGCTACGTCGATACCCGCGACGTGGCCGAGGTGGCCGTCCGTGTCCTCACCACCGCCGGTCACGAGGGGGCGACCTACGAGCTCACCGGGCCCGAGGCGCTGAGCCGCACCCAGGTCGCCGCTCGCATCTCCCGGTTGCTCGGTCGCGAGGTGTGCTACGAGGACGTGCCGTGGCCCCGGATGCGTGAGACGCTGCGCGGCGACCGGTTGCCCGAATGGCTCATCGATTGGATGTCGCAGTTGCACGGCGATTACCGGGCCGGCCGAGCCGTGCGGATCGCCGGTGGTGTCCAGGACGTCACCGGACGACCACCCCGGTCCATCGATGATTTCCTGCACGATCACCGGAAGGCGTTCGAGCAGGGTGTCGGCGGCAGATGGCCCTAGGAGCCGGGAGGGGTTGATCAGGGCGGCGCCTGCCCCGACCGCGAGATCAGACATGGCATCCTCATGGTGTCCGCAGTGCGCTGGAGGCATGGAAGGTCTGATGAGTCCCGAATCGGCGAGGAAGCATCCCTATCGGTCCGAGCTGCGGGCCCAGCAGGCGGCCGCGACCCGCCAACTGGTGCTCGACACCGCCACCGCCTTGTTCATCGAGCGCGGATACGGCGCGACGTCGATCGACCTCATCGCCGAAACGGCCGGGGTCGGCCGCTCGACCGTCTTCACCGCGGCCGGCGGCAAGCCGTGGTTGCTGAAGACCGCCTACGACCGGGCAATCGTCGGGGACGACCGGCAGGTTCCGCTGGCGGAGCGGCCGCAGGTGCAGAGGTTGTTCGCGATGACCGATCCCGCCGAGATCGTCGAGGGATACGTCGACGTGCTCAGTGACGCCGTGCTGCGCGTATCGCGCATGTACGAGGTGGTGCGTTCGGCCGCGGGAGTGGACTCCGAAGTCCATCAACTGTGGACCGACATCTGCCAGCAGCGCCTCGAGGGTGCGAACATCATCGCCACCCTGCTCAAGCGTAAGCGAGGGCTCCGTAAAGGACTGACGACCGCGACCGCGCGCGACCTCATCTGGATATACAACGATCCGGGCATGCACTACGCGCTCGTCGAGGGGCGCGGCTGGAGTCAGAAGCGCTTTCGCAACTGGCTCCTCGACACGTTCGCTCATCAGCTGCTCGACCGGAAGGTGTAACCGGAACCGTCTCCGGCGTCCGGGCCGCGACGCTACGGCGCGGGTGTCACGTCGCCGCCCGAGCCCTTGACCGAAGCCTTCGCGCGGTTCTCGGCACGCACCGCCCGCTTGCCGCGGACGAACCCGGTCGTCGACACCGTCGCCGACAGCAGCGCTTCCTCACCTCTGGTGAACGGGTGAAATCCGACACCGACGCCGCCACGGCCCTTCACCGGGATGTCGGCGACTTCGGTTACCTTCCAGCCCTTTTCCGAGATCGACAGAATGGCCTCGCCGTTCTCACAGGTCAGCGGCAGCGCCGCGATCACCGTGTCCATCGGATCGCCGGAGCCCAGCTTCACACCGGCCACCCCGTTACCGGCCGCGCCCTGCGGATTGACCGCCGCGGGGTCGATGCGCAGCACCTTCCCGCGCCGCGTCACTAACGCCAGGTGGTAGCCGAGCGGAATCACCCCGGACGCCAGCAGCCCGGTGATGTCGGGCGCCACCGGGATATCGCGGATCCGGTAGGGCAGGCCGTTGCCGGTCGTGAACTTGACCCGCCCGTCGGTCCACACCGCCCATCCCAGACCTGACGTGAGCAGCTCGCCATGGCTGTCGGAGAACACACCGCGGTCGTCGAGTCGCCAGGCGGCGTTCACCTTGCGCTCACGGGGGCCGTCCTCGTCGGAACCGGACGCCACCGGGCTGGCCTCGACGTCGAGCACGGTGCGACGGTCGAATTCGGGGCCTTTGAACAGTTTGGCGGTCTCCACCAGCTCCTTGTCGATCACCACTCGGCGTGCATCCGGGCTGGACACTAACTCGGTGAGCTCGGCGAGTTCGGCGTCCAGCTTCTCGGCCTCGGCCCGCAGTTCGATCACGTCGAGCTTGGTCAACCGCCGAAGCTGAAGCCCCAGAACATAATCCGCCTGTTCGGCGTCGATCGCGAACCGCTCCTGCAATCCTTCGCGGGCTTCGGCGACGGTGTCGGATCCACGGATCACCGCGACGGCGGCATCGATGTCGAGGTGGATCTTCATCAAGCCGGTCACCAGATGCCTGCGCGCGGTGACCTTGTCCAGCCGGTACTCGCTGCGGCGCAACACCACCGCATCGCGCAGATGCAGAAAGGCGCCGATCAGTTCACGCACCGACCACCAGCGTGGCACCCGGTCCTCGTCGAGCGCGACCAGGCTGGCGGCGAACGTCGACTCCAGCGGGGTCAGGGCAAGCAGCTGCTCACGGATATCCTCGGCCTTGTGGCCGCGTTTGGCGGTCACCACGATCCGTAGCCCGTTGCGCCGGTCGGTCAGATCTGACATATCGGCCACGCCGGGCAGTTCCCCGGATTCGACCAGCGTGCGAATACGGTCCTGCACCGTGCCACTCGCGACACCCGGCGGCAGCTCGGTGATGACGACGTTCTTGCCGTCGACGGTCAGCGTGCCGCGCACGGTGAACGCACCGCGGCCGGTGGTGAGGTATTCCCGCAGGCCGGCGGTGCCGACCACGGTGGCCCCGCATCCCCAGTCGGGACCGGGTATGAGTTTGGCCAACCGGTCGTCGGTCATGTTCGGGGTCTTCAGCAGCGCCCGGCAGGCCGCCATGATCTCGCGGGGATTGTGGGCGGGCACCTTGGTGGCCCAGCCTTCGGCGATGCCGACCGCGCCGTCGCAGAGCAACACCGGCCAGCGGGCCGGCAGCACCGTCGGCTCGATCCACTCGCCGTCGAATGTGGGCACCATCGGCACCGCGTGATCGTCGAGTTCGGCGGTCAGCGCCGCGCCCGGCGCCGACAACCGCATCTCGGTGTAGCGGTCGGCTGCGGGAATGTCACCCTGGATGCGCGGGAACGCGCCTTGCCCGTCGATGACCTTGACGCGCTGGAACTCCGCCGCCATCAGCGCCGCCGCGCCGTACATCGACGCGCCGCCGTGGGGATGCAGGTTGCCGGTGACGGCCGAGCACACCTTCGAGGACTTCTGAGGCTTGTTGCCGGGCAGCAGCTTCGAATCGTGCATCTGGTACAGCAGGCGTCGCTGGCCCGGCTTGAGCCCGTCGAAGGCCGACGGGATGGCGCGGTCGCTCACGCTGTAGAGCGCGAACGTCAGCTGGTAGTGGTTCCAGTACTCGTCGGCGCTCTGGTCGAGTACCAGATCGGGGTTCTGCTCGGGAACGGTCAGGGTGGCGGTCACGTCGTACTCCTACGTCCCTACGTCAAATCCAGTGCCGCGGTGTCGACGCGGGCGGCGATATCGGCCATCCACGTGCGCCTGCCCTCGGGCGGCCCACCGAACAGAATGTGGTGCAGCTTGGCTTCACTGTCATCGAGGCTCACCCGAATCACCGTGCGCCGCTGCGGATCCAGCACGGTGTTCCAGAAGTCGTCGGCGTCCATCTCGCCGAGGCCCTTGTTGCGCTGCACCTCCACCTTGCGCTTGGAGCCGGCGCGCATCTGGGCCACGGCGGCATCGCGCTCCGACTCGTCCTGGCAGTAGATCCGTTGCTGGCCGTCCTTGACCACGAACAGCGGGGGCAGGGTTACATAGACCATCCCGGCTTCGACGAGTGGACGGTAGAAGTCCAGGAACATCGAGATCAGGCTGGAGTTGATGTTGCCGCCGTCGGGGTCGGCGTCGGAGGCGAACAGGATCCGGTCGTAGCGGCACAATTCCGGGTCGCAGTTCTCCCGTAACCCGCAACCCAGGATCCGCTCGATCGAGTCGAACTCGTCTTTGACCCGTGCCTTGGTCAGGGTAAATCCGTAGACGTTGGGCGGCTTGCCTTTCAGCGGGAAGGCCGCCTGGAACATGGCGTCCCGCGCCGCTTTGATGGTGCCCAGCGCCGAATCGCCCTCGCACAGGAACAGCTCGGCACCGGAGCCTCGTCCGGTCTCCCGGCTGGGCAGCAGCTTCGGTGGCAGCGACAGATTCGTGCCGAGCCCCTTGGCTTTCGACGCCGCCCGGGACCTGGCCTTCGCGCCTTCCGCGCTCCGCCGCGCCCTGGCGGACTCCAGCGCCAGTTTGGTCCACAGCGTGACGGTGTCGGCGTTGCCGGGATTGGCCGCCCAGACGGTGACGCTGCGGGCCACATCCGGGGCCATCGCCACGTTCAGCGACCGTGAGGACACCGCGGTCTTGGCCTGGGAGTCCCACGCGACGTCGGGTGCGCGGGTGTCCACGGCCAGCGCCGTGACCGCGGCGAAGTCCTGGGCCTCGGGACCGTCCTCGCCCTTGGCCAGGCCCAGGTCGCGGATGCGCGAAGCGCGATCGGCCAGGGCCTCCGAAAGCCCCTTCACGGCGGCCGTCAGATGGGATCCGCCGCCCGGCGTACGCACGGTGTTGCAGAACGCGGCGACGGTGGCCGGTTCGGCCGGGCCCGCGGTCAACGACCAGCGAAACGGTGTCGGGCCGCGGCCGGTGGTGTATTCACCGCGGCCCTCCACGACGGCCCGAACACCGGGTGCGGGCGTGTCGGCGGCCGCACACATGAGGTCCAGCAGGGTGTCGGTGCCCCATGGGCCGCTGAACGGCTCGGTCAACTCGGGCCGGATCTCCGCGCCGGGCCAGCCCTCGTCGACGACGGTGAGGTGCACACCCGGTGACATCCGGGCCGCGGCGTGCGCCCGCAGCAGCACCTCGTTGATGTCCATGCTGGAATCCGGCACCACGGCGGTGTCGAACAGGATGCGCACCGTGGTGCCGTGCGCGTCCGGTTTACGGTTACCCGAGCCGCGCAGCTTCTGGGTGTCGGCGCGGGTGAACGGGGCGTCCGGGTCGAATTCCTTACCGTCGAACGAGCCGGGGTAGCCGCGGCCGAAGCACTGCAGATAGGTCTTGCCGGCCCGGCGCACCGTCACATCGGTACGTGCGGAGATGAACACCGCTGCCGCGGCGCCGATTCCGTTCAGCCCGGCGCCGGTGGCGGCCGCGTCGCCGTGTGCGGAGAACTTGCCGCCCGCCCGCGCGGTACCGAGCGTCTTGACGATGCCGTTCTTGCCGTTCACCGGGTCGGAATCGACCGGCAGACCGCGGCCGTCGTCGGCGACGCTGACCGAGCCGTCGGCGTGCAGGGTGATCGTCACGGTCGATCCGCCGTGGTCGGGATCGGCGACCTCTTCGATGGCGTTGTCCACCAGCTCACGCATGGCGGTGTTGAGCACGTCGAGTCCCAGGTTCACCGCCGGCCGCAGGCGTGTGTGCTGGACATCGTCGAGCTCGGTGATGTCGGCGGCGGTGTAGCTCACTGCGCGTCCTTTCAGGGCGGGGCGGCGGGTGCCGGAGGAATCGTAGACCGCCCGCCCGACATCGCCGGGTGGGCCTGGCCGGGAGGGCGGCCGGCGTCAGTTCTACCGACCGTGCGTGCCGGGCATCCTAGGGATGTTTGTTCCACTGGCCGCAGTCCTGGGCGAGGACGTCGTTGACGTCGACTTCGAGTCCTCCGACCAGCGGGCCCGGATTCGATGCGGTGCTCACGATCCGCTGGTATAGAACCGCGGCGGGGTGGACCTGGCCGCCGGACCAGGATCGGGTCTGCCAGGCCCAGACCCGGCCGGGCGTGCTCGACCTGCCGATGACGCCATCGGCGGCGGCCCACTGGCACGGGTTGATGCCCGCGTAGATGCCGGTGCGCTGCACCCCGAGCACCGAGTTGATCCCGCGAAACCACGGCAGCGCCGTGGTATTCCAGGTGTTGCGGTCGATGTCGTCGTCCACGCTGAAGAAGACCGGGGCGCTCTGGCCGCCGCCCGCCGCGCTGTGGAGCTGCCAGGCGGTCCGCGCATCGGCGACCCCGCCCGCGTACCCGCGGGTGAAGTCCGACGGCGCGGTCCCGCCCGGTTTGCCGTACTGGAAGTTGCTGACGATTATCAGCCCGGCCGCGGTCAGCGACCGGGCGTAGGGCAGGGTGATCGGCTTGGCGCCGAAGGACGAGCCGGGACGCGACGTCGAGACGTAGTTGATCACCCCAGCGTGGCCGGCGGCCCGGATGTCCTGGGCCGGAATCTGGCGCGCGGCGAAGTCGATCAGCGTGGGAGCGGCGGCCGACGCCGTGGGCAGGCCGGTACCGGCTGCTGCCGCACCCAGCCCGGCCAGCGTCGACATGGCCGCGGCGTAGCGCAGCGCATCACGCCGCGAAACCGGGCGCCGAGCAGTCTCGGGCGATTCGTGCATCGCCCGATGTTACCAATGTGACTGCTGTTAACAGCGTAGCCATGGCCGCCGTGGCCGTGGCGTTTTTTATTCGCGGCGGGATGCGGCGGCCGGCGTACGGACTAGGCTGCGCGCAGTGTTGATCGCCGATCTTGGGAGCGGTTGTGGCGGGCGGACGGGAGCGACAGCGGCCGACGCTGGCTGACGTCGCGCGCATCGCCGGCGTCGATCCGAGTCTGGTGTCGCGGGTCCTTCGCAACGACCTGCGCGGCTTCGCCTCGTCGGAGACGCGGGAGCGCATCCGCCGTGCGGCCCACGAAATCGGCTACCGTGCCAATGCCTCCGCGCGTGGTCTGCGCAGCAATCGCACGATGACATTGGGCCTGTTGCTGCCCGGCTTTTCGAGCCCGGTGTACTCGGCCATCGCCCACGGCGTCGAGACGCGCGCCAACGAGTACGGTTACGGCCTGGTCCTGGGGACACACGCCGCCGGTGACCCGCACGAGACCATCTCGGACATGCTCATGCGCGGCAGCGTCGACGCGCTGTTGGTGTCGTCGGGCCGCATTGAGGACGATGCGTTGCGTCGGCTGGTGAAACAGCTGCCACAGTCATTGGTGCTGGTGAATCGGCAGGTCCGCGGGGTTTCGGCGAGTGTGGTGCTGCGCGACGCGGATGCGGCGGCGGTCGCCGTGCGGCATCTCACCGATCTGGGGCACCGTCGGATCTGCGCGATCCTGGGGCCGCGGACCCTCGACACCATGGTCCGGCGGCGCCGTGGCTTCACCGACGAGTGCGCGAAGCTGGGCGTGGCGGCGACGACCGTCGAGATGCCCGAACGCGACCGCGCGGCCGGATTTGATGCGACGATGAGAGTGCTCGAACGCCGGTCCCGGCCGACTGCGATCGTGGCGGCGACATTCCCGATGGCGGTCGGGGCACTGGCCGCGCTGCATCAACGCGGTATCGCAGTGCCGGCACAACTTTCGGTTGTGTCCCTGCACGACGACGATCTGGCCAACTACCTCGTTCCTCCGTTGACCACGGTCTGGTTGCCCGCGGAGCGGCTCGGTGCGGAGGCCGTCGACCTCGCCCTGGGCCTGATCGAGGGCGACCGTCCGCGGCGCGTGACGGTCCCCGACGAGCCGCACATCGTGCGGCGCGATTCGACGGCCGCCTACCCCGAGGCTTGACCCGGCGGCGGTGCGCGCGACCGGCATCCAGATGGACGACCAGGACCGCACCCTTGATATCAAACGATTGACGCTCTCTTTGAGGCGTTGGTAGCTTGCGACACAGCGAGTGACCAGCCAGGACTGCGTCACAGCGGAATGTGAAGGGAGTCATCGGTGCCCCGATTCGTCGACATCTCGATGTCATTGCAGAACGACGTCCCGGCCGATCCACCGGGGTACGAATTCTCCATCGAGTACACCAGCCATCAAGACACGCTTCCCATGCTGCAGCGCCGATATGACGGCCTTCAGCCCGAGGAACTGCCGAACGCCGAGGCGTTCGCGCTCGAAACCGTGCACCTGTCCACCCACAATGGAACGCACGTCGACGCGCCGTGGCACTACTCGTCGATGATGGAGGACGGAAGTCGGCCACCGACGATCGACGAGATGCCGCTGGACTGGTTCCTGCGGCCGGCGGTGAAACTGGACTTCCGCCATCTCGCCGACGGCTACGTCGTCACCGCCGCCGATCTCGAGCAGGAGTTCGACCGCATCGGTTACCAGGTGCAGCCGCTGGACATTGTGGTGGTCAACACGTCGGCGGGCGAGAAGTTCGGTACACCCGAATATGCCCAGAGCGGGTGCGGCGTGGGTCGCGAGGCGACCCTGTGGTTGTGCGACCGCGGCGTGCGGGTCGTCGGCACGGACGCATGGAGTTGGGATGCCCCCTTCTCGTTCGTCGCCGAACGCTATGCCCGCGAACACGATGCATCGATCATCTGGGAGGGACACAAGGCGGGCCGCCGCACCGGCTACTGCCAGATCGAGAAACTGCGCCACCTGGACGAACTACCCGACCACGGCTTCACCATCGCCTGTTTTCCGGTGAAGATCCATGCCGCATCAGCCGGCTGGACCCGCGCCGTGGCCATCTTCGACGACACGAACGGAGCACACCGATGACCAGTACCGCCGACCACGTGACCGCCATGACCCGGCTGGATCGCGAACCGACGTCGTTCGACTCCTACAAGGATCGGTACACGACGATCCGCATGCACCGCACGGACGGTGTCCTGGAACTGCACTTCCACTCCGACGGCGGGCCGCTGCAGTGGAGTTTGTTGGCACACAACGAGTTCGAAGACGCATTTCTTGAGATCGGACGCGACCGCGAGAACGACGTCATCATCATGACCGGCACCGGCGATATGTTCAGCGGCCCGGCCATCGCTCCGGGACAGCATCCGAACCGCAAGATCATGACCCCGGAGACCTACGACCCCATCCAATGGGAGGGCAAGCATCTGCTGCCCAATCTGCTCTCGATCGAGGCGCCGGTCATCGCCGCCATCAACGGTCCCGCCGTTCGGCACGCCGAGATCCCGCTGGTATCCGACATCGTGCTGGCCACCGAGGACACCTATTTCCAGGACACGGCGCACTTTCCCGGTGGAATGGTGCCGGGCGACGGCATGCACATCGTGATGCCACTGCTGATGGGTCCCACCCGCGCGAGGTACTTCCTGCTCACCGGGCAGAAACTATCGGCCACCGAGGCGCGAGAGATCGGCCTGGTCAACGAAGTGCTGCCGCGCCCGGACCTGTTGGGCCGCGCGCGCGAGCTGGCCGCCACCCTCCTTGAACAACCACGCCTGGTGCGCCGCTACAGCCGAACCGTACTCACCGAAGACCTGCGCCAGCGCATGCACGGCCTGCTCGGCTACGGCCTGGCTCTGGAGGGCATCGCCCGCATGAAGGGGTGAGAGCCGCCCGTTCCCGGTCATCAGCCCTATCGATCTCGACGAGGAGAGCGATGAACACCGCGACCACCACCGCGAGAATGTGGCCCAAGCGCGATGCCCTCGAATTCGTGTCGGGCCGAGTCGCATTCGTCGACGATATGCGACCCGAGGGGCTGCTGCATATGGCGGTGGTGCGCAGCACCCGTGCCCACGCCCGCCTCGTCCGGGTCGACGCGACGGCCGCACGCACCGGTGCCGACGTGGTCCGTGTGCTCGACGGGCGCGAGGCCGAACGGCATCTCGCCACCTTGCCTTACCAGTTCGGAGCACCCGAACGGCTTGGAGCGCAACACGTCCTGCTGCAGGCGCTGCCCGTGGACGAGGTGCGCTACGTCGGCGAACCCATCGCCGTCGTCGCGGCGGAGAACCCGCGAGCGGCCAGGGCCGGCGCGGCGATGGTGGCGGTGGAGTACGAGGATCTGCCGGTTACCGGGGACCCGCGCAGGTTCCTCGGCCGCGACGAGCTCTCGGAAGACGACCGTGCGCATATCGTGGCCGACAACCAGTTCACCAGCGGCACACCGGAGGAAGCACTTCGAGCCGCTCCACACGTACTCGAAACCGAGTTCGCGGTGGGCCGCAGCACCACGGCGCCACTGGAGACCCGCGGCTACCTCGCGACGTGGGATCCCGCGGCCGGACGGCTGACGGTCCACGCATCGCATCAGCAGCCGTTTCAGCTGCGCGCCGAACTCGCCGAAGTCCTCGGCCTGAGCACCGACGCGATCCGGGTGATCGTTCCGCACGTCGGTGGTGCCTTCGGGTTGAAGATGACCGGCCAGGTCGAAGAGCCACTGGTGTGCCTGATGAGCATGCTCTGTGAGCGCCCGGTGAAATGGATCGAGTCACGCGCGGAGTGTTTCCTCGGCGGTGGCCGCGAACAGATCCACCGGGTGCGCGTCGGATTCGACGACGACGGCCGGATCGGTGCGTTCCGCGACGACATGGTGGTACCGGTCGGCGCACGATCGGTGTCGCCCGGCTGGCGGCAGGCCTATGTCAGCGCGGCGACCCTGCCCACGGCCTATGACATCGCCCACGTCGATGTCCGGTCCCGCGTCGTGGCCACGAATTTGCCGCCATGGCATTCCTGCCGGGGATTCGGCAAGGAGGCGCCCATCTTTGTGATGGAGCGCGTGATGGACCTCGTCGCGCGGCGGCTACGTCTCGATCCGGCTACCGTAAGGCATCGTAACCTGCTGCGGCGTAGCCACTTCCCGTACCGGATGCCGTCCGGCTATCGGATCGACAGCGGCGATTTCCACACGGTGTTAGATCGGGCGCTCGATCTCGCAGGCTACTCGAGCGCACAAAAGGTGGCCTCGACGACCATCGGCCCGCTGCGCCGCGGGGTGGGCATCGCCTTCGAGATCACCCCGGAAGGGGGTGGGCACGTATCGGGCCGGTTGACCGCGGGGGCTGCCCCTGCCGTCGCGGCTCCCGAAACCGCGACGGTACGCATCGACCGGGACGGCCGGGTCACGGTGCTCAGCGGTGTCACCAATCCCGGTGGGGGAAACGACACGGCGCTGGCCGGGCTGGCCGCCGACGTGCTGGGGACCACGCTCGCGAACGTCACGGTCATCCAGGGCGACACCGAATTGTGCCCTCCCGGTACCGGAAACGCCAGCAGCCGCGGAGCCGCCGTCGGCGGAGCCGCGGTGGTGCTGGCGGCGCGGGACGTGGCCGCCGATCTACGTCGGACCGCCGCCGAGATGATGGGCGTGGCGCCCGACGACGTGTCGCTGGCCGGCGATGCCGCACACGCCGGTGGCCGGGTACCGGTGGGTTTGGGTGAGGTGTGCACGCGGGCCGCCGGGCGCGGACCCGGCGCGCTACCGTCGCACACCCGCAGCTACCGTCCCACCCCGCCTGACGATCCCGAATTCCAGTACAGCTATCCGTACTTCTCCAGCGGCGCCTACGTGGCGGTGGTCGACGTGGACACCCAGACCGGCGTGGTCACGCTGTGCGCGCTCACCGCGGTTCACGACTGCGGGCGGGTGCTGCAACCGGTCCTGGTCGAAGGCCAGCTGCAAGGTGCGATCGCCATGGGCGTGGGCCTCGCGCTGTTCGAGAACAGCCGCTTCGACACTGCGGGAACATCGACGACGCCCTCCTTCAAGGAGTACCTGCTGCCGCGGGCGAATGATCTGCCCGACTTCGTGATCGGGCACCACGAGACGCCGGCTCCGGACACTCTGCTCGGCGCGAAGGGCGCGGGCGAGGCCGGGGTGGGGGGAGCCCTCGCCGCGGTCGCCAACGCCGTCGATGACGCCCTGTCTCGCATCGCAGGCGCCACCGGCGTGGTGACCGCGGTTCCGCTGCCACCGCCGGCGGTGCTGGCGCTGATACCCGAACAGGGCGCGGGCACATGAGCACTTTCCGCACCACGTTGCCCCGCGATGAACACGCCGTCGCCGACAGCTTGGCGCGCATCGTGGCCACTGGGCGCGACCCCGTCCTGATCGGCGGGGGCACGTTGACCGTGCCGGCACTGGTACGCGGCGACATCGTCGCCACCGAAGTCGTCGACCTCGGGCGAGCCGGGCTTGACGGCGTCGCCGTGGACGACGGCTCCCTTCGCCTCGGCGCCCTGGTCTGCTATCAGCAGCTGCTGGAGTCCGCCGACGTCCGCCGTCGGTTTCCCCTGCTGCACCGTCTCTGCGCAGGCATCACCGGCGGCATTCAGATCCGCAATCAGGGCACGATCATCGGGGCACTGTGTGCGGCGCGGCCGCAGTCCGACATCCCGGCCGCGCTGGTCGCGCTCGACGCCGACGTGGTGATCACCTCGACGGCGGGAACGCGCACGGTGGCCGCCTCGGCATTTCTGCATGACGCACAGAAAACCGACCTGGCCCCAGCCGAATTCGTATCGGCGGTGCACATCGCCCCGCAACCCGGTCGATCCGGCTACATCAAGGTGAAGGCTGCCGAATCGTCGTGGCCGGTGGTCACCGCCGGGGCAATCGTTCCAGGGTGCGTCGTACTCGGTGGCGTCGCCGCCGTGCCGCTACGAATACCACTGACAGAGGCCATGATCGACGGAGACTGCGACGGTGTGCGGGCCGCGGTCGTCGATCAACTGGACCGCCTGCCGGTCGCGCGCCGCTGGTCGGACCTGCGCGCAGACTGGGCGTACCGGCGGCGCATTGCCCCAGAAGTCGCGGTGCGCGCCGTGCGTACGGCCCTGGAACGACGGGACATCGACGGTGAGTGAGGAGTTCGTGGGCGTCGACACCGTCACCATCGACCTGCATGTCGACGGCGCGGACGCACGGCTCACGGTGGCCGCCGATCTGACGCTGCTCGACCTGCTGCGGGAGGAACTCGGCCGGACAGAAGTGCGGGCCGGTTGCCGCAACGGCGACTGCGGCGCGTGTACGGCCATGGTGGACGGACGATGCGTGAAAACGTGTCTCATGTTGGCGGGGCGGGTCGACGGCGCGCGGGTGCGGACGATCGCGGGACTTGCCGACGGTGACGAACCCAGCGCGGTCCAGCGAGCCTTCATGGAGGAGTTCGCCTTTCAGTGCGGATTCTGCCTGCCCGGCATGCTGCTGTCGGCGACCGATCTTCTCGACCGCGATCCCACACCGTCGGCCGCACAGATACGAGACACCCTGAGCGGCAACCTGTGCCGATGCACCGGATACGTCAACGCGGTCCGCGCCGTCGAGCGGGCCGCCGAACTCGGCCACCAACCGCCGGCTTGACACACCTTCATACGTACACCGGGCGACCGTCGCGGTGTCGGTCCCACCTGCCCGAAGGAGCAGCGATGCCCACTCTCAACCAACCACTCGGCGAGGTATCCGGCGATCGCGAAACCCCGCCACCGTCAACCATGCGCACCCTGTTGGGCGCGGGCATCGGCAACGCGCTCGAATGGTACGACTGGAGCGTCTACGCCATCTTTGCGCCGTTCTTCGCCACCCAGTTCTTCGTCGACGACGGTGCCACCGGCGCACTGCTGTCGACGCTAGCGGTATTCGCCGTCGGATTCCTGATGCGGCCGGTCGGCGGTTTCCTCTTCGGCTGGCTGGCCGACCGATACGGGCGCCGGTTCTCGATGACCGCCTGCATGATGTTGATGGCGGCCGGCAGCCTGATGATCGGAATCGCCCCCGTCGACGCCCAGGTCGGAGTGTGGGCCGCGGTAATCCTGGTCGTCGCGCGCCTCGCCCAGGGCCTGGCCCACGGCGGTGAGATCGCGGCGTCCTACACCTACATCGCCGAAATCGCCCCGCGCGCCCGGCGCGGACTCTGGGCAACCAGCATGTACGTCTCGGTGACCGCGGGCGTCGTCCTGGCCACGCTGATCGGAGCCGCCGCCAGCTCCTCCGCCGGCGCCGAGGCCATGCACGAGTGGGGATGGCGGCTGCCGTTCCTGCTCGGCGGGGCGCTCGGCTTCGTAGGGCTCTACCTGCGTCGCACGCTTCCCGAAACCGAAGCCTTCCTCGTCGAATCGGACTCCACCGGTACGGACGTGGCGCCGCAGCCGACCTCGACGAAAGAGCTGCTGCGCGGGTTGAGCGGTAACAAGGCCAACCTGGCACGGATGATCGGCCTTACCCTCGCGATCACCATCGTGTACAACACCTGGGCCATCGGGGTCACCGGTTTCGCCATCAGCACACGTGGCGTTCCCGCCAGCCAGGCACTGTGGGCGGCCCTCGCCGCGAACCTCGTCTTCATGGCGACACTTCCGCTGTGGGGCAAGCTTTCCGACCGCTATGGACGCCGACCGATCCTCATCACGTACTCGGTCGCGTTCATCGTCCTGTCGTTCCCGCTGCTGGCCGCGATCAACGACTCCCCGATCCGCCTGTTCGTGGTGATGTCGATCGCCCTGTTCTTCCTCGGCGCCTCCGTCGGCGTCATGCCCGCCTACTTCGCCGAGCTCTTTCCCACCGCCGTCCGCGCGTCGGGGATCGGTGTGCCGTACTCGTTCACCGTCGCGATCTTCGGTGGCACCGCTCCCTACATCGCCACCTGGCTTGCCGAGCGCGATCTGGAATGGGTGTTCGCCGGGTATGCGATCGTCTCGGTCGCCATCGGGCTGGTCACCACACTGCTGAGCCCCGAAACGCGAGGGCGGGAACTGACCTGAAAACGACGAGAGGAAAAGTCGATATGGCCGCAGACCTGCGACCGTTACCCAACGTCACGGTCACGCCAAACCCGGTCGGCCGTGGGTGGTTTCGGTGGGGGTAAGCGCGCGTGCCACCGCCGCGGTCCAGCCCGCGGCCTCGCGTCTGCGCACCCGGGCATCCATTTTCGGGTACCAGGCCGCGGCCACGTGGCGGTTTGCCCGCAGCGCGGCGACGTCCGGCCAGTAACCGACGGCGAGCCCCGCTGCGTACGCGGCGCCCAGCGACACCGTCTCCGAGACGAACGGTCGCACCACCGGGACGTTGAGGACGTCGGCGTTGAACTGCATCAGCAGATGATTGGAGGTCATACCGCCGTCGACGGCGAGCCGGGCCAGCGGCACCCCGGAGTCGATCGTCATCGCGTTGACCACCTCCCAGGTCTGCCAAGCGGTGGCTTCCAGCACGGCCCGGGCCAGGTGGCCCTTGTTGATGTAGGACGTCAGTCCGACGAAGATGCCTCTGGCCTCCGAATCCCAATGCGGTGCAAGCAGCCCGGAGAAGGCCGGGACGATGTAGCAGCCGCCGTTGTCGTCGACCGTGCGAGCCAGTGTTTCGATCTGTGGTGCGGTGGCGATGACGCCCAGCGAGTCCCGGAACCACCGGACCAGTGAACCGGCGACCGCGATCGGTCCTTCCAGGGCATACATCGGGTCGGTGCCGGGCGCCGCGAAGGCCACGGTCGGCAACAGGCCGTGAGGGGAATCGACGATCGAGGTGCCGACGTTCATCAGCAGGAACGCGCCGGTGCCGTAGGTACATTTGGCATCGCCGGGGGCGAAGCACATCTGACCGAACAGCGCGGCCTGCTGATCGCCGATGGCCGCCGCGATGGGGACGCCCGGCAGCACACTCGTGCAGTGGGCGTACACCTCGCTGTTGGACACGATCCGGGGCATCATCGCCTCCGGAATATCCAGCAGCCCGAGCAGTTTGGAGCTCCACTGCAGCGAGCGCAGGTCCATGAGCAATGTCCGGCTCGCGTTGGTCACATCGGTGACATGGATCCCGTGTCCCGGCCCACCGGTGAGGTTCCAGACCAGCCACGATTCGAGGGTGCCGAACAACGCCTCGCCGGTGCGGGCCCGCGCCTCGAGCCCCCGGACGTTGTCGAGCAGCCAACGCAACCGCGGCGCGGCGAAGTAGGTGGCCGGCTTGAATCCGGCGATCCGCCGGACCGCCTCGGCCTCCGGCGTGATCTGGTCGACCACCGGACCGGTCCTGGTGTCCTGCCAGGTGATCGCCGGCGCCAGTGGTTGTCCGGTGCGCCGGTCCCACACGACGGTGGTCTCGCGCTGGTTGGCGATCCCGACCGCGACCACGTTGGACTCGTCCAGCCCCGCCAGCCGGAGTGCTTCCGGCACGATCCGGCGCACATTACGCCACAGTTCCAGCGCGTCCTGCTCGGCCCAGCCTGGCCGCGGGAAGGACTGCCGCTGTTCGCGTTGAGCGATCGCGACCATGCGGCCGCGGTGGTCGAACAGCATGCAGCGCGCCGACGTGGTGCCCAGGTCGATCGCCGCGACCACACGTTGTTCGGTCACCGTGACGGCTCCAGGGCGCGGGTCACCGCGGTGGCCGCGCGCCGAAGCTCGGTGAGGATGTCCGGGTCCGGCGATCCGTCCCGGGTGAGCAGAGATTCCGGCGGCCCGAGTACCGCCATGGCCGCGACACTCGAACGGCTCCGGCCGTGGATCGGCACCGCCACATCGGCCAGATCCGGGTCGAACTCGCCGTCGGCGACCGCGACACCGGTCCGTCGGACCCGTTCGACCTCGTCGGCCAGCCGGGGACGGCTCAACGAGGTCCGGCGGGTGAAGCGTTCCAGCCGGAGGTTGCGCAGAATCCGTTCCCGGCGTGGCGAATAGGCCAGCACAAGTTTGCCGCAACCCGTGGCGTGCAACGGAAGCCGTTCGCCCACCCGCAGCGTCTGGGGACTGTCGTCCGGCCGGAACACATGGTGGACGACTTCGGCCTCCTGATCATGCAGCAACGTCATCAGCACCTCGAAACCGGTCGCCGCGGCCAGGGTGTCGGCCCAGGCCATCGAGGTCGAGCGCAGGTCGTTGCCGTCCAGCTCGACGGTCTCGTGCGAAGACGCCCTCGGCCCGGGACCGTAGCTTCCGGTGTCGGGATCCTGCTCCAGATACTCCAGGTCGACCAGGGTGCGCACGATGCCGTGAACCGTGGCCTTGGACAGTTGCAGGTCTTGCGCGATCATGCGCAGTGGCAGTGGTCGGTCGCTTTGCTCAACCAAATCCAGTACGGCAGCGGCGCGTTCGATCGATTGGATGGATCCCGGCATTCGGCGCACTCCTCAACAATCCGCGACGCTACGGGACGAATATCACAGGCGCAGCGTTCGGCATTGTCAAACAACGACGATTGATGTGCGTCACATTCCCGCATAGCTTCGCAACGTCTCACAGCGAGCGCCGAAGCCGGCCATCACACAAGGAAGTGAACGATGACATCACCGCCGCGGACCAAGTACCCCCTGGTTGGCGAACTGTCGGCCGAGTTCCTCGGAACCGCGATACTGATCCTGTTCGGCTGCGGCGTTGTCGCTCAGGTGGTGGCCGGTGGATTCCCGGATTCCGTGAGTGGCGGTGACCACAACTCGATCGCCTGGGGATGGGGGTTCGGCGTCGCGATGGCCGTCTTCGTCGCGGGCAGGCTCAGCGGGGCCCACCTCAACCCCGCCGTGACCGTGGCGCTGACGGTGTTCAAAGGCTTCGAGCGGCGCAAGGTGATTCCGTTCATTGGCGCTCAATTCGCCGGCGCCTTCGTCGGGGCGTTGATCGTCAGGTTCGTCTACGCCGACCAGATCGTCGCCGCCGACCCCGGCCTGACCCGCGCCACCCAGGGCATCTTCTCGACGTCACCGGGCACCGGTGTGTCGATCGGGACGGCCTTCGCCGACCAGGTGGTCGGCACCGCGATCCTGGTGATCGTCATCTTCGCGGTGACCAACGCGGTGAACAACCCGCCGCTGGCCAATATGGCGCCGCTCATCATCGGGCTGCTGGTGGTGGGGATCGGCATGGCATGGGGCACCAACGCCGGATACGCGATCAACCCGGCGCGCGATTTCGGGCCGCGACTGGCGTCCTGGCTCACCGGCTACAGCGACGCGATGTTCTCGGCCAACGGCCCCGAACTGTACTTCTGGGTGCCCATCATCGCCCCGCTGATCGGCGGCCTGGTCGGGGGCGCGCTGTTCGTCTTCGGCATCGAACGCTACCTGCCCGCCGCGGTGGAGTCGCCGCACGAAATCGGTGTTGCCGAGCCCACCGAGATGGCCAACAGCTGACCCTCCCGTCCCAGACCACCCGCCCCACCAGGAGACCCCATGCCCGATTTCGTCGGTTCCGTCGACCAGGGAACCACCAGCACCCGCTTCATGGTTTTCGACCACGGCGGCAACGTCATCGCCCAACACCAACTCGAACATGAGCAGATCCTGCCCAAGGCGGGATGGGTCGAGCACAACCCCGTCGAGATCTGGGAACGCACGTCATCGGTCATCCAGACCGCGTTGGGCAAGCAAGGACTGGTCAGCAGTGACCTGGCTGCCCTCGGTATCACCAATCAGCGCGAGACCACGGTCGTGTGGAACAAGCGCACCGGCCGGCCCTACTACAACGCCATCGTGTGGCAGGACACCCGCACCGACCGCATCGCGAGCACACTCGAAGCCAACGGGCACGGCGAGACCATTCGGCACAAGGCCGGCCTGCCACCGGCCACCTACTTCTCCGGCGGCAAGATCCAATGGATCCTCGACAACATCGACGGCGTGCGTGCGGCCGCCGAACGCGGTGAGGCGCTGTTCGGCAATACCGACAGCTGGCTGCTGTGGCATCTCACCGGCGGGACCAACGGGGGTGTACACGTCACCGACGTCACCAACGCCAGCCGCACCATGCTGATGAACCTGGAGACGCTGGACTGGGACGACGATCTGCTGGCGCTGTTCGGGATTCCCCGGCAGATGCTGCCGGAGATCGTGCCCTCGTCGTCGCCCGAACCGTACGGACTCACCCTGGCCGGCGGGCCGCTCGGGGGTGAGGTGCCGCTCACCGGGGCGCTCGGCGACCAGCAGGCGGCCACCGTCGGCCAGGTGTGCTTCGCGCCTGGGGAAGCCAAGAACACCTATGGCACAGGCAATTTCATGCTGCTCAACACCGGCACCGAGATCGTGCGCTCCAAGGCCGGTCTGCTCACCACCGTGGCCTACCGATTCGGCGACGCCGACCCGGTGTACGCCCTTGAAGGGTCGATCGCCGTCACCGGGTCGGCCGTGCAGTGGCTGCGTGACCAGTTGGGGATCATCAGCGGCGCAGCGCAATCCGAGACATTGGCCCGGCAGGTCGACGACAACGGCGGCGTCTACTTCGTGCCGGCCTTCTCCGGTCTGTTCGCACCGTACTGGCGTTCGGACGCGCGCGGCGCGATCGTCGGGCTGTCCCGGTTCAACACCAACGCGCACGTCGCGCGGGCGACGCTGGAAGCGATCTGCTACCAGAGCCGAGACGTGGTCGACGCGATGGCGGCCGACTCCGGTGTGCACCTCGAAGTCCTCAAGGTCGACGGCGGAATCACCGCCAACGACCTGTGCATGCAGATCCAGGCCGACGTGCTCGGCGTCGACGTGGTCAAGCCCGTGGTCGCCGAAACCACCGCACTGGGGGCGGCTTACGCCGCCGGACTGGCGGTGGGCTTCTGGAAGGACACCGACGAACTGCGCAAGAACTGGCTCGAAGACAAGCGGTGGCAGCCGACCTGGTCCGACGAACAGCGGGAGACGGGGTACGCCCAGTGGCACAAGGCCGTCAAGCGCACCCTGGACTGGGTCGACGTCAGTTGACCCACGTAACCGTCAGCGCACCAATCGGATACGAGCAGAGGACACGGTAACCACATGGAGGCGGTCGCGCTTTCACCGTCCACCCGTCAGGCCGCACTCGCGGACCTGGCGGGCGACCCGTTGGACATCCTGGTCATCGGCGGGGGAGTCGTCGGTGCGGGCGCCGCGCTCGACGCCGCCACCCGGGGCCTGAAGGTCGGGCTGGTCGAGGCCCGCGATCTGGCCTCGGGCACGTCCAGCCGGTCCAGCAAGCTGATCCACGGCGGCTTGCGCTACCTGGAGATGCTGGACTTCCGGTTGGTCGCCGAGGCGCTCTCCGAGCGCGGGCTCATGCTCGAGAAGCTGGCCCCGCACCTGGTCAAACCGGTGAAGTTCCTCTACCCCGTCAAGCACCGGGGATGGGAGCGGATCTACACCGGTGCCGGGCTCGCGCTGTATGACGCGATGTCGAAGGCGTCCGGCCATGGATCCGCAATCCCCGTGCACCGGCACCTGACCCGCCGCGGTGCGCTGCGCGCGGCGCCGTCGCTGAGCAGGGATGCACTCGTCGGCGCCCTGCAGTACCACGACGCCCAGGTCGACGACGCCAGGCACACCATGACCATCGCGCGTACCGCGGCCGCCTACGGCGCGCGGATCGCCACCCGCACCCGGGTGGTCGACCTGCTGCGGGAGGGTGAACGGGTCACCGGGGCCCGCGTCGCCGATGCGGAATCCGATCGCACCTACACCGTGCGGGCGCGCCAGGTGATCAACGCCACCGGTGTGTGGACCGACGACACCCAGGGGATGGCCAACGAGCGCGGGCAGTTCCACGTCCGGGCCAGCAAGGGCATCCACCTCGTCGTGCCGCGCGACCGGATTCGGTCCTCCACCGGGATCATCCTGCGGACCGACAGATCCGTCCTGTTCGTCATCCCGTGGGGCCGGCACTGGATCATCGGCACGACCGATACCGAATGGTCGCTGGACAAGGCCCATCCCGCCGCCAGCCAGAAGGACATCCGTTACCTGCTCGACCAGGTCAACTCCGTGCTGCGGGCACCGCTGACCGAAGCCGACGTCGAAGGGGTCTACGCGGGCCTGCGCCCGCTGCTCGCGGGTGAGTCCGCCGACACGTCCACGTTGTCGCGCGAACACGCCGTCGGCCACAGCGTCCCCGGCCTTGTGGTCATCGCGGGCGGCAAATACACCACCTACCGGGTGATGGCCAAGGACGCGGTCGACGAGGCCGTGCACGGATTGGGCCAGGCCTTCGACCGCCGGATCCCGAGCTGTATGACGCAGGACGTGCCGCTGCTGGGCGCCGACGGTTACCACGCGCTGTGGAACGCCCGCCACCAACTGGCCGCCGATTCGGGGCTGAACGAAACACGGATCGCTCATCTGCTGAACCGGTACGGCTCGATGATCGGCGAGGTGCTGGCGCTCATCCGCGACGACCCGGCACTGGGTGTCCCGCTGCCCGCCGCCGACGATTACCTTCGCGCCGAGGTGGTCTACGGCACCACCCACGAGGGTGCACTGCATCTCGACGACGTGCTGTGCCGCCGGACCCGGATCTCGATCGAGACCTTCGACCGCGGTACCGATTCGTGCCGGGAGGTCGCCGACCTGATGGCACCGCTGCTGGGCTGGTCCGACGAGCACAAGTCCCGCGAGGTCGAGCATTACCTGGCGCGGGTCGCCGCCGAGCGGGAGAGCCAGACCATGCCCGACGACGAGACCGCGGACGGTGCGCGCAGGGGTGCGGCCGACATCGTGTCGGTGGGCTGATCGGCTAACGTCAACCCGGTGGGTGCCGATAACCGGGGTATGAACCTGCTGCGACTTGTCGGCGCGGTCACCGTCGCCCTGGCTGCCCCGTGGCTGTGGGCGGCAACGGCCCACGCCGAGTCCTACGCCCAACTCGACAAGGTTCCGGTGGTTGCCTCGCCGACCTGTGGCGGCACCGTCAGTGCCGAAGCGCAGGTGACGCCGGTGCAGGTCGGTGATCGGGTCGAGAAGGGCGTCCGGGCCGTGATCCGCTACGACGCCGGCGTGTACGACGGTTCCTGCGCGCTCACCGTGACCGCCAAGTGGACCAACCTGGACACCGGCCAGTCAGGCAGCGGAGACATCCACTCCGTATCGACGATCGACCCGCACTACGGCTTCATCGGCTACGCCAACACCACGTTCCAGACCGGGCCTGGAACCGTGGTCGTCACGCTCAGCTCGCATCCGGGCGCCGAAATGCGGGTCACGACCTGAACACCTGAGCCGACTCCAGGAGCCGTTCGATGGTCGTGGCGCCCAGCCGGTCGGCGACGGCGTCGGCGACGTCGCGCTCGATATCGGCGAGCGCCTGGGAAATTGACCGTCCGACGGTGCACGACGGGTTGGGGTCGTGGATACCCATCGTGGGTTCGTCGGCGTGCACCAACCGCCACACCTCGGCCAGGGTGAGCGTCGACGGGTCGCGCTGCAGCAGCCAGCCGCCGTTCTTGCCCGCGGTCGAGCTCACGATTCCCGCCGCGCGTAGCGGAATCATCACGCGCCGAATATATTCCGGGCTGGTGTTCACACTGCCCGAGAGTTCGGGCGAGCCGACGGGGGTCCCGCAGGGCACGCTCGCGAGGTAGGTCAGCACGTGGACGGCGACGGCGAACTGGGTGCTGATCGGAGCGGGCATGGGTCCAGTTTGACATATCGCAATCAGTCCGATTACGTTCTAATTCGTAACCAGACTGATTGCGATAAGGAGTGTGGGTATGCGGGTGGGAGTCACGGGCGCCCTCGGACGGCTGGTGGCCGACGATCTGTTGAACCTCTTCGACCCGGCCGACGTCGTCCTGACCACACGCAACCCGGACGCGCTGGCCGGGTTCACCCGTCGCGGCGCCCTGGTCCGGCACGCGGACTTCGACGACCCCGCCACGCTGCTCGACGCATTCGACGGCGTCGACCGGCTGCTGATCATCTCGGCCGACAATGTCGGCGGCCGGGTCGCCGGCCACCTCGCGGCGATCGAGGCCGCCCAGCGCGCCGGGGTGTCCCACGTCGCCTACACCTCGGTCCCGCGCCCGGGACCCGAGAACCCCGCCCTGGTCGCCGTCGACCACGCGCGACCGAGGACGCCTTGCGCTCATCGGGCCTGCACTGGACGGCGTTGCGTAACAACGTGTATGCCGAGATGCAGCTGCCGGTGATCGAGCAGGCCGCGGCCACGGGCCAACTGATCACCAACGCAGGCGACGGTGCCGCCGCCTACGTCACGCGTGCGGATTGCGCGGCCGTCGCGGTCGGCGTCCTCAGCGGGGCCTTCGATACCGATCGCGCCTACGATGTCACCGGTCCCGACGCGGTGACCGTACGCGACCTGGGTGCCCTGGCCGGCGACCACGTCGAGGTCGTACACGTCGATGACGACACCTACGCCGCGGGCCTGCGCGCATCCGGTCTGCCCGCCGACCTTGCCGATCTCCTGACATCGTTCGGCGCCGCCGTCCGCGGAGGGTTCCTGGCCGACGTCACCGACACCGTGCCGAGGCTGGGCGGGCGGCCGGCGGCGGCCCTGACCGACCTGCCTTCCTCCCAAAAGGGTTGACGGGATGCGGATCCGACGGCTCGGCTGGGCCGGTATCGAGGTCATCGCCGACGGCCACGCCCTGGTGGTGGACTATGTGCGCGACTTCCCGCTACTCACCAGCACCGTGCCGAACGGTGCGTACGCCGCTCACTCGAAACCCGCCGTCGCCGCGCTGGTCACCCATCTGCACGAGGACCACTGTGACGTCGCCGCGATCGAGTCGGCCGTCGGCCCAGGCGGGATCGTGCTGCGGCCACCGCCGTTCGCCGGTACCGCGGACGAGGCGGCGTTCACCGAACCCAACGAGGAACGGCTTTCGGCGACCGGCCTCGACGTGCGCGTCGCCGCCGAGTGGCAGCACGTCGAACTCGGTCCGTTCACCGTGACCGCCGTCCCGGCCGTCGACGGACTTGGCGATCCTCAGCTGAACTGGGTCGTCGACGTGGACGGACAACGGATCCTGCACGGCGGCGACACGATCTTCCACGGCTCCTGGTGGCTCATCGCGCGGCGCCTCGGTCCCATCGACGTTGCGGTGCTGCCGATCAACGGGGCAGTGGTGCAGGCACCGCACCTGCGGCCACCGAGCCTGGTCCCCGCCGTGCTCACCCCCGCGCAGGCGGTCCGCGCGGCGGTGATCCTCGGGGCCTACACGGTTCTGCCCATCCACTTCGGCGTGCACCAGCCGCCCGAGTACGTCGAGGAGCGCGACGCCGTGGCCCAACTCGTCGAATACGCTGCGGGCCAGTCGCTTACCGTGCTGAATCCGGAGCCGGGTGAGGAGATCGTTGTTGATGGTCCGCCGCCCCGGCGGTGACGTCGGTGTCGGTTGTTCGGGTCTCGGGCAGGCGATACATTCCGAACGCTGCCAGCAGGCAGAGCACGATCAGATACATCGATACCAGCGCGGGCCCTCCGCCGGCGCTGTCGGTCAAGGCCGCCGCGACGAACGGCAACGTGCCGCCGATCAGGGCACCGGTGATCTCCCTGCTGAACGTCACGCCGGTGTAGCGCAGTCGAACGTCGAACAGTTCTGACATGAAGGCGGACTGGGCGGAAAGCATCAGGCCGTTGCACACGGAGAACAGGAAGACGAAGCCGAGCCAGATGAGGATCGGCGATCCCGTGTCGAGGACGAAGAAGAACGGGTAGATGAGTATCGCGGCGCCGATCGCGCCCGCGAGAAAGACCGGGCGTCTGCCGTACATGTCGGAGAGACGGCCCGCGAGCGGGATGGTGACGAGCTTGAGGGCGTTGCCGATCAACACACCGGTGAGGCCGATCCACGCGGGTGCGCCGACCACGGTTGTCAGGTAGGAGAGCGCGTAGACCGACGGAAGGTAGCTTGCGACGTTTGGACCGATGCTCGCCAGCATCGCGAACGGAACCTTGCTGCGGGCGGTGCGCAACAGCTCGCGCAGTGTCGCCCGCTGCGGTGCGGCCGATCGTTTGGCGGCCTCGAATTCGGGGGTTTCGCCGACCTTGAGCCTGATCAGCACAGCGACGACACCGAGGACGAAGCTCAGCAGAAACGGGATGCGCCATGCCCACCCGATGAGTTCTTCGCGGGTGGTGACGGCGGTGATCACCATGAAGATACCGGTGGCGAGAAGTGCCCCCAATGCGTTTCCCGCGCCGGGGATGCTGGCGT
>NZ_JBSFPX010000100.1:0-25023 GCF_053588415.1 Mycobacterium sp. NPDC003449 | reverse complement strand
ACTTCTCTACGGTTCAATCGTTCCCAGGGGAAGGCACTTTCGCGTATCTACACCCCACCAAAGCAACATTTCACGGAAAATCCGGGCGAGCCCCAGATTGGGCAGAGCGGCCGCGCAGAGGTGCACAGGATGTGAAATCACGGTTGGTCCTGTCGCTGCAGCAGATCGTGTCCGCGCACCGCGAAGATCAGCGCCTGCCGGGTGTCGGGGTCGTCGAGTGAGCGTCCGAGCAGGCTCGTGATCCGCTCCAGCCGGTAGTACAGCGTGCGGCGCTGCACGAACAGGGCCTGGGCGGCCTGGGATTTGTTGCCGTCGTGGGACAGGTAGGTCCGCAGGGTCGGCAGCAGCGGATTGGTCGCCTTGGCGTCGTGTTTGAGGATCGGCCCCAGCTCGTCCTCGATGTAGCGGGCGAGCTCGGGGCCACCGGCGAGCGAGGCCAACAGCCGCAGCACGCCCAGATCGTCGAAGCGGTGCACGGCCTTGTCGGGGCGGGCGGCCGCCACCGAGGCCGCGCTGCGGGCCTGTTCCACCGCGGTCGGCAACTGGCTCGCGCTGACCGGCCTGCTGATGCCGGCCCGGACATTGGCCGCGGTCAGCCGTTCCACCACCTGTTTCTCCGAGCTGGTTCTCGGCAGCCCCATGATGGCAAGGGTGTGTTCGCCGAGATCGGCGACCACCGCGGGCAGATGCAACGTCCGGCACAGTTCCTCGACGGCCTCGTCGCTGGTGTTGTCGGCCGGGGTCTCCCGGCAGACGAACACCGCGAGCAGGGCCCGGTCACGCAGGTCCCGGCCGATGCGCAGTGCCCTGGCGACGAAGGCGTCGCCCGAGATGTCGCCCAGCAGCAGGCGACTGACCAGGGTGTTCTGCCGTTGGGCCGACCGGGCGCCGCTCTCGCGGGCACCGAGCAGCGCGATCGCGATGCCGTCGGTGGCCCGGTCGACGGCGTAGGAGGCGGTACCCGCGACCGTCGCGCCGCCGTGCAACACGTGCAGCCATCCCCACCGTTCACCGCGCAGCACCACGGCGCGGCGGGTGCAGTTGTGCGCCTCGTTGACGTTGCCGTCGGTGGACATCGAGTCGTGGTCGATGCGCGAATGGTGTTCCCACTCGGTGAGCACCTCATCGCCGGCCGGGGTGCCACCGGAGTAGGCGACGATCTGGCGGGTCGCGTCTTCGAGGACTGCGGGGTGGCCGACCTCGGCGCTGAGCGCGTCGGTGAAGGCACCCGGGTCGCCGCCGGCCAGGAGCAACTGCATGAAGCTGGCGTTGAGCCGTTCGTAGGTGCTCAGGTCCAGCACCCGCTGATCGACGATCGACTCGTGTACCTGGGCCGAGACCTCCACGAACGGCAATTCGCCGTCGAGCCCGACGAGGGGGAAACCGCGTTCGTCCGCGGCGGCGATCAACGCCTGCGGCATGACGTCGAAGGCCCGGCCGCTGAGCTCGATGATGAGCACCGCGGCATCGGAATCGGCGATCTGGGTGATGTACTCGCGTTGCCGCTCCGGCGTCGACCCGATCCCGAGCCCCGCGGTGAGCAGCATTTCTCCGCCGGTGAGAAACTTTGCGATATCGGGGATCTCTGTGGGGTGGACCCACCGGATCGTGCGTCCGAGGCCCTCGGCCCCGGCGTAGATTTTCATCGGGACCCGGGTGAAAACTTCGAGGTCCAATGCGGCGCGCACCGTCATCGCCATGATCGTCACCACCTTCCGGCGGACATATTGTGCAGCAATATCGTCTTCTACTGCTCAGATTGAGTCTAACGAGATTGGCTCACCCTAGGCAGACTGGTCGGCACGATCGCAGCCCTCGTCCGCACCACCGAAAGGACACTTCATGCCCAGGCTAAACGGCGGGCAGGTCATCGCCCGCATCCTCAAGGAGTACGGCGTCCCCTATGCGGCCGGCATTCCCGGCCACGGCATCTGGGGCCTGATGGACGCGTTCAACGAGGACGAATCCAAGATCCCGTTCATCCAGACCTACCACGAGCAGAGCGCCGTCCACCTGGCCGACGGGTTCTACCGGGTGTCCGGTAAGCCGATGTGCGCCGTGACGTCGATCGGTGCGGGCGCCTCCAACACCGTGCTCGGTCTGGCCACCGCTTACAGCGACTCGACCAGCGTGCTGGTGATCACCGGCGGCCCGCCGCGCCACATGCGCGGGCGCGGTGTGCTCCAGGAGCTGGAACGCCAGAAGGACAACGGTTTTCCGCAGGTCGCCGAGGCGGTCTCCAAGCGCAGCTGGGTCGCCAACAGCATCGAGGACCTGCCGTTCATCATGCACCGGGCGTTCTCGACGATGCTGACCGGCCGGCGCGGACCGGCGCACATCGAGGTGCCGTGGGACCTGCACGCCGAGACCGCCGAGGTCAACTTCCACGACCTGGCCCGCCGGCTGCCGATCGGCCTGCAGTACCCGGACCCGCAGGCCATCGAGCGGGCGGTCAACCTGCTGGGCGCGGCCAAGCGGCCGGTGATCGTCGTGGGTGGCGGTGCGATCAGCGCGTACGCGACCGACGAGGTGCGCGCCCTGGCAGAAGGACTCGACATACCGGTCGTCACCACCTGGAACGGCAAGAGCGCCTTCCCCGAGGATCACGAGCTGTTCGTCGGCAGCGTCGGTCAGACCGGCACCATCCACGGCAACTACCTGGCCGCCAACGCCGACGTGGTGGTGTCGATCGGGTGCCGGTTCACCGACTGGTCGGCGTCGAGCTACGCCAAGGGACAGTCGTTCTCGTTCCCGCCGGCCAAGCTCATCCACATCGACATCGACCCGCACGAGATCGGCAAGATCTACCCCGCCGAGGTCGGCATCCTCGCCGACGCCAAACCGGCGGTGGCCGTCATCGTGGATTCACTGCCTACCAAGCCCGACCGCACCGAGTACCTCGCCGAGGTCGCGAAGCGAAAAGCCCAGTGGGAGAACGAACTCGCCACCCGGCGCGACACCGACCGGTTCCCGTTCACGCTGCAGCGCCCGCTGGCCGCACTTCGCAACGTGATGGACCGCAGCGGCATCGTGCTGGTCGGCTCGGGCAACACACAGGGCGCGGTCAAGCAGACCTTCCCGGTCTACGAGCCCCGCACCCACCTCACCACGGGCGGATTCTCGTCGATGGGCTGGCCGGTACCCGCCGCGCTCGGCGCGAAACTCGCTGCGCCCGAACGTCAGGTCGCCACCATCACCGGTGACGGCGACTTCCTGATGACCGCGCAGGAGATCGGGGTGGCGATCCAGCACGACATCCCGGTGGTGTTCATCGTGCAGGACAACTCCGGGTACATCTCCATCCGCGGTGGCCAGCGCAACGCCACCGACCGGATGATCGGCACCGAGTTCAACCGGCCCGACGGCACCCCCTACAGCCCGAGCTTCAAGGCCCTCGGTGAGTCGTTCGGCCTCGAATCGTTCCGGGTGGATTCGGCCGCCGATCTCGAGCCGACGTTCAAACGGGCCTTCGACGCCAAAGCTCCTGTGCTGGTCGAAATCCCCACCGATCGCGACCTGGCCAGCCCATTCGTGCCCGGCTGGCTGGACTTCCCGCCGCTGCCGCACATCACCGACGAGCGGGCCGACGAGTACCGCGAGCTCCGGGCCCGCGAGCAGCACCAGTAGCTATCAGCCCCCGGCCCGTCCCTGTCCGCATCCCCCAGCAGGACAGGGGCGGGCCGTGGCATCTCACGAGGAGGACACATGTCTCGACTGGAAGGCAAAGTCGCACTGATCACGGGCGCCGCCCGAGGGCAGGGCCGCTCGCACGCGTTGCGGCTGGCCGAGGAGGGCGCCGACATCATCGCGCTCGATATCTGCAGGCAGATCGACACCGTGCCGTATCCGATGGCCGATTCGGACGATCTGGTCACCACGGTGGACCTGGTCAAGAGCCGGGGGCGGCGAGTCGTGGCGGCCGAGGCCGACGTCCGCGACCTCAAGGCCCTGGAACACGCTGTCAATCAGGGTGTTTCGGAGCTCGGGCGACTGGATATCGTCGTCGCCAACGCGGGCACGCTCAATGACACCGCACCCCTGTGGGAACTGTCCGAACAGCAGTTCACCGATCAGATCGACGTGAACCTGACCGGGGTGTGGAAGACCATCAAGGCCACGGTCCCGGTCCTGCTGCAGCAGAACGAGGGCGGTGCCGTCATCCTGATCAGCTCGATCTCAGGCCTCACCGTCGAACTCAACGTCGGTCACTACGCGGCGTCCAAACACGGCGTCAACGGGCTCATGCGCACCCTGTCGGGTGAGCTGGCGCCGCACGGGATCCGGGTGAACTCGATCAACCCGACGAACGTCAACACTCAGATGATCAACAACCCGCGCTACAACCGACTGTTCGCGGGCGGCAAAGACGGTGCATCCCAGGAAGATGCGTTGCCGGCCCTGACCGCGATGCACGCCCTGCCCGTACCGTTCCTCGACCCGATCGACGTGAGCAACGCGGTGGTTTATCTGGCCGGCGAGGACGGCCGCTACATCACCGGAACCGCGCACACGATCGATGCCGGCGCGATGAACCCGTTCAAGGCGCCCCACCACACCGCGCAGGCCTGAACGACAGGCCGCCATGGTCGGTGTGGCCAACGCACCGACTACCCGGAGAGGAAGCGGCGCAGAACGCTCTTCACGACCGGCCCGGTCGGGTTGTCGAACCCATTGATCGGCAATGTTCCGATGAAGTAGATTGCCCCGGCGGAGAATACCGCCCCTTCGCCGGGACGCTTGAGGACTGATGGCTCAGCGCAGGCGCGACGGCACGTCGTCTCCGGCATCGGCGGGCGTCTCCGGGGAATCCTGCGCGGCCGAATCTTCGATACGCCTTCTGGCGGTGCGGATTCGGTCGGCGACCTCGATCGCGTCACTCTCCGGTGCCGTCGACTTCTCGTCAGGTTTGGCGATGAGGAGATAGGCGATACCGAGCGCGAACACGATCGTGAATCCGATCAGCGACACCCAGCGGTCGAAGACGGTTCCCTCTCCCGTCGGCTTGGCCAGCATGATGCACGCAAAGATCCCGTAGCCCAGCGCGCTTGCGTTGACCAGCATTCCCCACCGGCCCAGATTCCACGGGCCCGCCGGGCGCCACCCTTTGAGCCGACTGCGCAAGGCTGCCAGGACGACCATCTGAAAGGCGACGTAGCCTGCCAAGACCTGGAATGCCGCGATCTTGAGCAGCCCGTCCGGCGACACGTAGTCGAATACGACGAGCAGGACCGGCACGACGTTGATCGCCAGGAGGGCATTCACTGGCAGGTGGCGACCAGCCGACACCTGACGAAAGATCACGCTGCCAGGGAACATGTCGTCGCGGGCGAACGAGAAGGTCAATCTGCTCGCGGCCGCTTGCTGGCTCATCACGCCCGCCAAGAAGGACGTGAGCGCGACGACCAGGAAGACCTTGGTCATGACGAAGCCCAGAGACTGCTGGACGATCGACGGAATCGGATTGCCTTCTTCACCACTGACGATCTCGGCGAGATTCGGTGCAGCCAAGGTGAACCCGGCATAGGCCAACAGCGCGGCGGCACCGCCGACGGCCACCGTCATCTGCATGGCTCGTGGAATGGTGCGAGCAGGGTTCGGAGTCTCTTCGGCGACCTCACCGCACGCTTCGAATCCGTAGAACAAGAGCAGACCGACGAGGGAGGCGCCCAGGAAAGCCCACACGTACCCGTCCGAGCCGCCAGAGCCCATCGCGTCGAAGAAGGCGGTGAAAGGTTGCTTACGGTCGAAGAGCAGAAGATACAGACCGACGACGATGATGCACAACAGTTCAGCGGCCAGACCGATCTTCGCGATGACGGCCAGCGTCCGGCTACCGACCAGGTTGAACGCCAGACAGATGCCCAACATCGCCAGGGTGTACCAGAATCGCTCGCCCGGCGTCGCTGAGACGCTGGGGTTGTCGGTCGTACCGTGAATCAGGCTCGCCACGAAGTCCGCACCGAACATCGCGGTGGTCGCGATCGCGATCATGATGCACCAGATGTACATCCACGACATCTGCCACGCGTACTTCCCGCTCCACAGGCGTCTGGCCCACTGGTAGATGCCACCGGCCAACGGGAATTGCGAGACGATCTCACCGAATACCAGGGCGACCAGAAATTGGCCCAGCCCGACCACGATGATCCAGAAGATCGCCGGCGGACCTGCCTGGGCGAGTCCGACCGCGAACATCGCGACCACACCGACCATGGGTGAGAGGTAGACGAACCCCAGGGCGAAATTGCCCCAGAGGCTGATCTTCCGCTCGAAGGTTTCCTCGTAGCCCAGCGAGCGGAGGTAGTGCGCATCCTCGCTCTGACGGTTCACGTCATGCTCCACGCGGGGTGATTCACTCATTGCTGCTCCTGCCGTTTGCGGTCGCTCCGCGGCGGCGTCTTAGCGGCAATGAGGTGCAAATGTCAGCGATCACCCCAACACCATCGCCTTGTCACGGCTCACAAACTAGACACAGGGTGAGATGAGGGGCAGCGAAAATGTGTGCAAACTGTGCACACCATCGATGCGGGCGCGCTGAACCCGGTCAGGGCACCACAGCGGTAGGGGTCGGTGCGTCCTCACGGATCAACCGCGCCGACCGCAGATCCTCCCACAGCTGCCCGGGCACGACGGCGTCGAACAGGTCGGCGTTGCGCTGCTGCTGATCGGCGTTGCGGGCACCGATGCAGATGCTGGGCACGACCGGATGCGCGGCGGCGAACTGCAGTGCGACCGCGGGCAAGGCGACACCATGGCGACGGCAGATCTCCTCGATGCGGCCCGCCTTCTCCAGGACCTCCAGCGGCGCCGGACCGTAGTTGAACCGCGCTCCCTCGATCGGGCCGGTCGCAAGCACACCGCTGTTGTACACACCGCCCAGAATCAGCCCGATGCCCCGCTCCTCGCACATCGGCAGCAGGGCGTCCAGCGGCTCCTGCTCGAGCAGTGTGTAGCGCCCCGCGAGCAGGCACAGGTCGGAGTCGGTCGCCTTGACGGCCTCGGTCATCACGTCGGTTTCGTTGACCCCGAATCCGATGGCGGTGACCACCCCTTGCTCGCGGAGGGCCTCCAGCGCGGGGAAAGCGCTGACGATCGCCTGGCGGAAGAGTTCGGGTTGGGCGGCGCCGTGCGTATAGCGGTCGCAGTCGTGGATGAACAGCACGTCGAACCGGTCGGTCAGCATCCGCTGCATGCTCTGTTCGACGGCGCGCATCACACCGTCGTAGGTGTAGTCGTACTCCGCCACCAGCGGCGGGATGTCCCGGTACTGGCCGTTGACGGTCGGCGCGCCCAGCGTCGGCCTGAGCACCCTGCCGACCTTGGTCGACAGCACCAGCTGCGTGCGGTCGTAGCTGCGCAGGGCCTGTCCGAGGCGGTACTCGCCGAGCCCGTTGCCGTAGCCCGGGGCGGTGTCGAAGTAGCGGACGCCCTGATCCCAGGACTGGGCCACCATCTGGTGGGCCGCCGAGTCGGTGAAGGTCCCGTTGAAGTTCCCGATCGGCGCCCCGCCGTATCCCAACATGCTGAACGCCAACCCGGACCGCTCGTGCACTGCGACATCGCACACCGGCATATCCGCCCCCTTGCTCTCACCGCCGAATCATGTTCGACAACACCGTTTTTGATGAGAGTAGTGACCGCGACGCCGATCGGACCGACACAGTTCGCGCACTATCGAGCGCTTCGACTGCACATTGTGGACGCCTGCGACCGGTCCTCGGGTTTCGCCGTCCACCCGCCCCGCACCGACCGGGCGATCCCGGTCCGCGTTCCGCGTCCGGTGTGAACGGCAGCATAATGGCAGGTGATCATGAATTCACCGGCCCTCACGACCCCACCGCCGCCGCGGCATCGGTTCCCGAAGCGAACGGCCCATCGGGGTGCCCGGCTCGCCCGCAGGGCCTCGATCGGCCTGATCGCGGCGTCGGTGCTGGCCGGCACCGGGATGGGCTGGGTCACCTACCACGGCGCCCTGGACGGGATCACCACATCCAACGCGCTGGCCGGCGAGTCCGGATCGACCGGCGACACCGAGAACATCCTGATCATGGGGCTCGACAGCCGGCTGGACCAGCACGGCAACCCGTTGCCCCAGGACATCTACGAGGCCCTGCACGCCGGCGACGAAACCGTGGGTGGCTACAACGCCAACGTGCTCATCGTGGTGCACCTGCCCGGGGACGGCAGCCCGGCGACCGCGTTCTCCATCCCGCGCGACGATTACGTCGATCTGGCCGGCTGCGACACCTCGCCGTGCAAGGGCAAGATCAAACAGGCCTACGGCTACGCCTACCAGCGGGAGATGGACACGCTGGACTCCGGGAGCGACGAAGACACCCCCGGACACGAACAGCAGGCCCGCGAGGCCGGGCGCAGGGCCCAGATCGCCACGGTGCGAAACCTTCTCGGAATCCCGATCGACCATTTCGTCGAGGTCACCCTCGGTGCGTTCTTCGAGATCGCCAAGGCGGTCGCGCCGATCACCGTCTGCCTCAACGACGACACCTCTGACCCGTACTCGGGGGCCGACTTTCGCAAGGGCGAGCAGCAGATCGACGCTGCCCAGGCGATGGCGTTCGTCCGTCAACGCCGCGATGTCAACGACGAGAACTTCACCGATCTGGACCGCACCCGCCGCCAGCAGGCCTTCATCGCCGCACTGGTCTCGGCGCTGAGCAAGAGCGGAGCCATGGGCAACCCGACGACGCTGCGCAATCTGCTGGCGGTGACCAAGCAGAACGTCGCGCTGGACTCCGGTTTCGACCTGGCCAGCTTCGCCCGGCGGGCGTCCGCGCTCACCGACAAGCCGCCGACGCTCTACACCCTGCCGATCAAGGAGTTCGGGCAGAACTCGCTCGGTGAGGACATCAACATCATCGACGTCCCCACGATCCGCAAGATCGTGCATGACCTGGTCTCCGAGACCGAAACCACCGCCTCCCCCACCCGGGCGCCGGCCACCAGGACCCTCGACGGCCACGGCGCCGTTCTCGACGTGCTCAACGCGTCCACCTACTCGGGCCTGGCCGCCGCGCTCGAGACCACGTTCGCCGCCAGCGGGTTCACCGAGGGCCAGATCGGCGATGCCGAGGCGCTGGCCGCCACGACCACCATCGACTACGGGGAGGGCGCCGAGGCCGCCGCGCAGGCGTTGGCCGACGAGCTGGGTGTGACGGCCATGCCCTCGCTGGACGTGCTGGCCGGCACGGTGCAACTGACCGTCGGAACCGATTTTCCCGGCGACGACTACCTCGGCGCCGATGCGCTGACCGGATCCACCACAACCACCACCACGACGACCACGACCAGCGCCACCCCGGTCACCACCGTGGCGGCCACCGCGACCGGCACCTATACGCCGGCTCCCACCGATCTGAGCCAGATGACCGTATCGGGTGTGCCCTGCGTGAAGTGAGCGGTCCTCACAGCGTCACCGTGACCCGGGTGCCTGCACCGGGCTGCGAGCTGATCGGCATCGTGCCGCCGGTCGCCTCGACCCGCACCTGCAGCGAGGCCAGCCCGATGTGTCCCTCGGCCACCGATTGTGCAACCGTCGCCGGGTCGAAACCCGTGCCGTCGTCGGCCACGGTCAGCACCGTCCGGTCGCCCCTGCGGTGCAGGCCGACCGACACCGTCTGGGCCCTGGCATGTTTGTTCACGTTGGCCAGCAGTTCGCGTGCGGCCCGGTACAACAACGCCTGCGATTCCGGGTGCCCGACGTCGTCGAGATCGGCAGTGACAACCAGATCCTTGCGATTCTCGAACTGACGCAACAACTCCCGGACCGCCGGGGCCAGCCCGAGCTGGGCCAGCACCTGCGGGTGCAGCGCCGTGACGGTCGATCGCAGCCCGACCGCAGTCTCCTGCAGAGCCGCGTGCATGCGGTCCAACGCCGGGTCCGGATTGCGTTCCCGGATCTCATCCAGGTCCAGCCGCGCGGCCAACAGGGTCTGCAGCGGTCCGTCGTGCAGATGTTCGGCCAACTCCGCGTTGCGGACGTCGTCGGCCCTGGTGGATTCCATGATCAGGCGGCGCCGCACCTCCAACAGGGACCGCACCCGTGCCGACCGGCGCACCAACACCAGCGACAACGCGGTGGTGGCCACCGCCAGCCAGGCCAAAAAGCCCACGTGCATGTACACCGTGTCGGGCAGCCCGACCCGATCGTCGCGCTTGGAGTACAGGATCCACACCGCCAGGTACCCCGCCGCGGTGCTGGTCGCGATGATGGCCGTCAGGACCGGCCGGTCCTGGAACGCCACCGATATCGGCAGCAGGAAGAACACCGGCAGCAGCGCGGCCGTCGCGCCCCCCGACACCGCACACAACGCGATCAGCACCAGCACGTCGACGGCGGTCGACGCCCACTCCACCCACCGCGGTATCGGCCCGCGCAGCACCACCACCAGCCACACCACCGCCGCGGCGGCGTAGAGACCGAGGATCGCCGCGTAGACCATCGGCAACCAGTGGTCCACATCCCATACCGACACCAGCACGACGATCAGGCCGATCAGCGGGAGCCGCAATACCGCCGAGACCCGGACCGGCTGCGCCGCAAAGAATTCGACGAATCGTGCCGCGGACATGTCAGTTCAGCAGACCGCGGCGCATCGCCTCGGCGACGGCCGCGCCCCGATCGCCGACGCCGAGTTTCTCGTAGAGCCGCTGAACGTGGGTCTTCACCGTCGACGGCGCCAGGTAGAGCTCCTTGGCCATCGCGGGGATGCTGCGGCCCTTGGCGATCAGGTCGAGGACCTCGCGTTCCCTCGGGCTGAGCGCCGGGACATCGGGCTCATTGCGCCGACGAATCTCGCCGGCCAACCCGGCCGCGAGGTTCGGGGCGATCACATCGCGGCCCTTGGCGCAGGACAGGACGGCGTTCACCAGTTCGCTTCTGGTGGATTCCTTCGACAGGAATCCCGCGGCCCCCCGCTGCAGGGCGGTGTAGACGATCGCCGACTCGTCGTGGGCCGATACCAGCAAAACCCGGGTGGGCAGCTCGCCGCGGACAACGGCCGCGGCCACCTCGGCCCCGTCCATCTGCGGCATCCGATAGTCCAGCAGCGCCACCTGCGGCTGGTGGGCCTTGATGAGTTCCAGTGCGTCCGCGCCGTTGTCGGCCTCGGCCACCACCTCGATCTCCCCGCTGGAAACCAGTGCCCGCACGACGCCCTCGCGGAACATCGGGTGGTCGTCGCCCACCACCACCCGCACCTTGTCGGCCATGCGGCACAGCATCCCACAGCAACGTGCTCCCGTTCCCCCGATTGGGGGACAACGGATTCAGCCGCCCCACCGTCCCATCGGGCGACAGATCTTCGCACCGGCGTCGAGCACAGTGGGTACATCGCCGGAATCATCCGGCAGATAACCGAAAGAAACACTCACACAGGAGAATTCACATGAGAACGAACCGTTTCGCCCGCTTCGTCGCCCTGCCCGCCCTGGCCGCGGGCACCATCGGGCTCGCCGCACTGGGCCTGGCCGGCACCGCGTCGGCCGCAGGCTCCTACACTCCTCCCGAGCCCAGGCCAGGGATCGTCGCGATCCCCAACACCCACGCGAACCCCGCGGCCAGCGCCTACCCGGGCGGGTGGTGGCACCGTCATCACCCGTCGCTGCTCACGCCGTCGGCCGGCGCCGACTTCCTGGCCCCCTACGGCGGGTAGCCTCATCGCTGAGCAGACGCGAACTCGCACGACACGCCGCGTGAAAGTGCGAGTATGTGTCTGCTCGGCGGGAAAGGTGAGCACCATGCACCTCGACGAGCTGGCCTGGTTCGTGGTCCTCGCCGAGACCGAGCACGTCACCGATGCCGCGGCCGAACTCGGGGTCAGCCAGCCCACCCTGTCGCGCGCACTGGCCCGCCTCGAGGAGGAGCTGGGGGTCGCCCTGTTCGACCGGGTGCACCGGCGGCTGCGGCTCAACGGTTACGGCGAGATCCTGCTCGAGCACGCCCGCCGCGGCCTCGCCGAAATGCGCTCGGCCACAGAACGGATCGCCGCATTGCGTGATCCGGACACCGGGACGGTCCGGCTGGCCTTTCTGCATTCGCAGGCCGGCTGGTTCGTCCCGGATCTGTTGCGCCGGTTCCGCGCCGAGGCCCCGCGGGTGCAGTTCAGCCTGGCCCAGGGCGCCGCACACGAGATCGTCGAACGTCTGGCCGGCGGCCGGGCCGACCTGGCGATCACCTCACCGCGCCCCGACGGCTACCGCTGGCACGGGCTGTACATGGAGCGGCTCTGCCTCGCGGTGCCGCGCGAGCACCGGTTCGCCTCCCGGAGCCGGATCCGGCTTGCCGACGCCGGTGCGGAGCCGTTCGTGTCGCTGGCACCCGGGTTCGGGCTGCGTCAGCTCACCGACGAGTTGTGCGCCGAGGCGGGGGTCGAACCGCAGGTGGTGTTCGAGGCCATGGAGATCCCGACGATGGAGGCGCTGGTGGCGGCCGGTTTCGGGGTCGCCGTGGTCCCGGTGCCCCGGGCCGAGCGCGCCGAGCCGGGGGCGGTCTACGTGCCGCTGGCCCAGGCATCGGCCAAGCGTCAGCTGGGTCTGGCCTGGTCGGCGGAACGCACGTTGCCCCCGGCCGCCGCGCGGTTCGCCGAATTTATCATGCGTAGATCGAATGAACTTGAGTAGTTTCATGCATTGGACACATTCCCGGTAACTACCTAACGTCGTCGTGGTGACTGTCCCCTCCGTTGTCTGGCAAGGGCACCCGCGGGGATCATCGGATTACCGGCGGTTGCTCGCCGCGTTGTTCTGCGCCGGCGTCGCGACCTTCGCTCAGCTGTACTCGCCGCAGGCGGTACTGCCGCTGATCGCCCGCGATCTGGGCACCGGCGCCGCCGACTCCGCCCTTGCCGTATCGGCCGCCACGATCGGCCTCGCGGTAGGCGTGATTCCGTGGGCGGCGCTTGCCGACCGGATCGGCCGCGTTCAGGTGATGACCATATCGGTCTCCGCCGCAACGGTTCTCGGGCTGCTCGTACCGTTCTCGCCGAGTTTTCAGCCGCTACTGGGCGGGCGGGTGCTGGAAGGCCTGGTGCTGGCCGGGGTGCCGGCGGTGGCGGTGGCCTATCTCACCGAGGAGATCAACGCGGGCCATGCCGCCAGGGCCGCGGGCACCTACGTGGCGGGCACCACGATCGGCGGGCTGTCCGGCCGGCTGGTCACCGGGCCCGTCGCCGAGGTGTTCGGCTGGCGGATGGGCGTGTTGACGGTCGCGGTGCTGTGCGGGCTGGCCGCCCTCGCCTTCATCAGGCTCGCACCGCCGGCCAAGGGGTTCACCCCGGCCCGCGGCCAGCGCGAGCTGATCGACCGGTTGCGCGGCAATCTGCGCTCACCGCGTCAGCTCGTGCTGTACAGCCAGGCATTCCTGCTGATGGGCGGGTTCGTCGCGATCTACAACTTCCTGGGATTCCGGCTCATGGCGGCGCCGTTTCACCTGCCGCAGACCATCGTGAGCCTGGTGTTCCTGGCCTATCTGGCCGGGACCTGGGCGTCGGCGCGGGCGGGTGCCGAAGCGACCCGGTTCGGCCGCAAGACCGTGCTGCTGGCCTCGATCGCGACCATGATCGTGGGGGTCGCGGTCACGTTGAGCCACAACATCATCGCCGTCCTGGTGGGCCTGGTGATCACCACCGCGGGATTCTTCGGTGCGCACGCGATCGCGTCGGGCTGGGTGGGCAGCGCCGCAGGCGATGGCAAGGCGCAGGCATCCTCGCTGTACAACCTGTTCTACTACGGCGGGTCCAGCGCGGTGGGCTGGCTCGGCGGCCTGGCCTTCGACACCGTGGGCTGGGCCGCGGTCGCGGGCACCGTGATCATGCTGGCGGTGCTGGCCGGGGCGCTGGCGCTGACCCTGCGCGATTAAGTCGCGCCGCTCAACTCACCACAGTTCGATGTCCTGGCCGTACTCGGCTTCCGGGCGGGGGCCGAAGTAACGGCGCTGCGACGCCTCGATCGCCACATCGTTGATGCTGGCCTCACGCCGGGCCATCAGCCCCTCGGCGGTGAACTGCCACAGTTCGTTGCCGTAGCTGCGGTACCACTGCCCGCCGGCGTCATGCCATTCGTACTGGAACCGCACCGCCATCCGGTTCTCCCGAAAACCCCACAGGCTCTTGCGCAGCACGTAGTCGAGTTCGAGTTCCCACTTCGCGGTCAGGAACGCCACGATCTCCTCGCGGCCCACGATGTGCAGGTCGCGGTTGCGCCACACAGAATCCGGCGTGTAGGCCAGGCTGACCCGCTGTGGGTCGCGGGTGTTCCAGGCGTCCTCGGCGGCCTGGACCTTCTGGATGGCCGTTTCGGCGGTGAAGGGCGGGAACGGCGGACGACTTTCGGGCGCGGCCGGGGAAGTTCCAGACATGCCACCTTTCTACCTGTCTAACCATGTGGCTATCGTGGCTGCCATGGACTTCGCGATGTCGGCCAAGGCGGCGGACTACCACTCCCGGTTGACCGACTTCATGGTGGAGCACGTTCTCCCCGCCGAAGCCTCCTACCACGCCTATCGGGAGGAGAAGGGGCCCAAGGACCACACGGTGCCCCCGGTGGTGGAGGAGCTCAAGGTCAAGGCGAAGTCCGCAGGCCTGTGGAATCTGTTCCTGCCCTCGGAGTCCGGGCTGAGCAACCTGGAGTACGCGCCGCTGGCCGAGCTGTCCGGCTGGAGCCTGGAGATCGCCCCCGAGGCGCTCAACTGTGCGGCCCCGGACACCGGAAACATGGAGACCCTGCACCTGTTCGCCGACGAGCAGCAGCGCAAGCAGTGGCTGGAGCCGCTACTGGCCGGCGAGATCCGCAGCGCATTCGCGATGACCGAGCCCGCCGTGGCGTCCTCGGATGCCCGCAATATCGAGACCACGATGCTGCGCGACGGTGCCGACTACGTGATCAACGGCCGCAAGTGGTGGATCACCGGTGCGGCCGATCCGCGCTGCAAGCTGCTCATCGTGATGGGCCGCACCAATCCGGACGCGGCATCCCATCAGCAGCAGTCGATGATCCTGGTGCCCATTGAAACGGCTGGGGTCGACGTCCAGCGCTCGCTGCCGGTGTTCGGCTGGCAGGATCAGCACGGGCACTGCGAGATCGTGTTCGACAACGTGCGGGTGCCCGCCGAGAACCTGCTGCACGAGGAGGGCAGCGGGTTCGCCATCGCCCAGGCCCGGCTGGGGCCGGGCCGCATCCACCACTGCATGCGCGCGCTCGGTGCGGCCGAGCGGGCCCTGACCCTGATGGTCGACCGGGTGCAGAAGAGGATCGCCTTCGGCAAGCCGCTGGCCGAGCAGGGCGTGGTGCGCGAGTCGATCGCCAAGTCCCGCAATGAAATAGATCAAGCCCGGCTCCTCTGCGAGAAGGCCGCGTGGACCATCGACCGGGAGGGCAACAAGGCCGCCCACGTTTTGGTATCCCAGATCAAGTCGGTGGCCCCGCAGATCGCCTGCAATGTCATCGACCGCGCGATCCAGGTGCACGGGGCTGCCGGGGTCAGCGACGACGTCCCGCTGGCCCGGCTGTACGGCTGGCACCGGGCGATGCGGTTGTTCGACGGTCCCGACGAGGTGCATATGCGCACCATCGCCCGCGCCGAACTCGGCCGCGAGAAATCCCCGCTGGGTACGGCGGCGAGCCGCCAATCAGGCACCGCGGCGAGCCGCCAATCAGGCACCGCGGCGACGGCGTCATGACGGTCGAACTCGGTGAGCTCTCCGGGGCGTGGAACTTCCGTGATGTCGCGCAGGAGGCCGAGATCCGGCCGGGGGTGCTGTTCCGGTCCAGCGAGCTGAGCCGGCTCTCCGGCGACGGCCGCGACGCGTTGCTGCGGCTGGGCATCACCGACGTCGCCGATCTGCGCTCGCACCAGGAGGTGACGCGCCGCGGCCCGGGTCAGGTGCCCGACGGTGTGACGGTGCATCTGTTGCCGTTTCACCCCGACGACCCCGATCAGGACGCGCCGCATGAGAGCACGTTCCAGCGGGTCATGTCGGAGTCCCCCGGCGGTGAGGACGTCACCGCGGCCGCTCGGCGCTACATGACCGAGGTGTACGAGGAGTTCCCGACGCTTCCCGGCGCGCATACCGCGGTGCGGCAGGTGATTTCGCTGCTGGCCGCCGGTAAGCCGGTGATCGCGCACTGCTTCGCCGGTAAGGACCGGACCGGGTTCACCGTCGCGACCGTGCTGTCGGCCGTCGGCATCGACCGCGACCGGGTGTTCGCCGACTTCCTGCGCTCCAACGATGCGATTCCCGCGCTGCGGTCCCGCATCATGGATTCGGTGCGGGCCAGGGCCGAGGATGCGCCGGAGGTGGTCACCTTCGCCGAGGCGCGGCTGACCGATGAGGTGCTCGGGGTGCGCGAGGAGTACCTCGGCGCGGCCTGGACCAAGCTGGAAGAGGCCTACGGTTCGGTGACCGGCTTCATCGAGGCGACCGGGGTTTCCGACGCCGAGATCGCGGCACTGAGGGCCGGCCTGGTCGGTTGATCACAGCAGTCACACCGCCGGAACGCGGTGTCGTATTGCCCGGCTGTGAGCGACTTTTCAGCGACAATCGCCACATCCGAATCATGGACCCCGCCGGCAACACGGCCGATCAATACTCACGTCACTGAGGTCTCATCAGCCTCGCACGTCACCGATTTCGGCTTGTCCGGCTATGCGCGACAGTGTCGCTGATAGCCGGGCGCTGGACTGGTGAGGCCACCGGGACACCGGGTCCCTGTGTGCAGAATGTGGTAACCGGCTTTGGGGCCGCTGAGATGCCAGATGCACATGGGGCGATTGTCGCTGAATTGTCGCTGACAGTCGGGCACAACGTATCCCGCTTCCAGAATTGCGACCGGTGTGACTACTGTGGCCAGCGGTCGTCACGGGTCACCGATAAACTCACCCGCACCTCGTCGGCCACCTTCATCGCGCCCATCATCATCGAATACGGCCTGATGCCGAAATCGCTGTGCCGCACCCGGGCCTCGCCGGCAATACGCCCGGGGCCGTCCGCCGCGACCAGGACCGTCTGCGCGCCGGTGCGGCCGGCCAGCTCCAGTGTCCCGGTCAGCCGGTACCCCTCGCCGTCCCGGCCGATCTCGTCGCACCGGAACCTGGCCTGGGGAAACTTGTTCGCACGCAACGTCTTCACCGCGTTGGAGCGGGCCAGCGTCTTCTCGGCGCCCGACAACGGGGTCAGGCCGCCTTCGCCGCTCAGCACCTGCAGGGATTCCAGGTCGACCGTCACCTCGACCGCGGAGGGTTGCGCACCGTCCCAATTCACCACCGCCCGCCACGACGCGCAGGCGATCGTCAACCGGTGGCCCATGCGCGCCGCGCTGCCTGCCACACCGGTGTGCAGCAGCAGATCGCCCGACTCGGTGCCCAGGGTCCAGCGAGTCACGACGTGAGCACCAGGCCCGTCACCCAGGCCACCGTCGCCAGCAGCGCCCCCGCGAGCTCGACGCCCACCGACAGCGCGACGCCCTTGAGCGCGTGCACGGTCGACGTCCATGCCCGTGCGTAGTCGCGCCGCGAGCCGAGCTCGGCCAGGTAGACCCCGGCCACGAAGCCGATCACCAGACCGATGACCGGGATGACGAAGAACCCAATGATCCCGAGCACGCCGCCGGCCACCAGGCTCCACGTGCCGACCTGCGCGGCCCGCATCCGCCGCACCGGCCACAGGTATTTGATCACCTCGGCGCCGACGAACAGCAGGGCCGCGACGGCCAGGGTCGTCCACGACACCGCGGTGTGCTCGACGACCGCCCACACAGCGATCGCGGCGAACACCAGCAGCCCGCCGGGCAGGATGGGCACCACGATGCCGATCAGACCGATGGCGATCGCCAAGGCGACCAGGGCGATGCCCAGTGTGCTCACGGTTTGGTTCCGCGGACCCACTGCAGCGGACCCGACGACCGGACCCGCACCCCGGTCAGGCCGAGGTCCTCGAAAAGGTCGCCCAGCTCGTCGTCGGAGAAGAACCGGGCGCCGCTGCGGGACAGGAACTTCAGCCCGGCGGCGGCCCCGGACGCGGTGGGCACCATGACGGCGATCCGCCGGCCACCGCGCAGCACCCGCACCATCTCCGACAGCGCCGCGACCGGGTCGGGGATGAGCTGCAGCACGGCCAGCGAGATCACCGCATCGAAACTCTCGTCTCGGAACGGCAGGCGCTGCGCGTCGGCCCGCAGGAAACCGACCTGGCGGCCCGCCTCGGCCTTGACCGCGCGCTCCAGCATCGGCTCGGAGATGTCGACGCCCAGCGCCACGCCGTCCAGCCCGGCCGCCCTGGCCAGCGCCGCGGTGATATTGCCCGGCCCGCTGCCCACGTCGAGGGCGATACCCCCGGCCGGGATGTCGAGCCACTCGATCGGCGGCCGCATGGCCGACAGCACCCGCCGGTTGAGCAGTTGGGCGTGGTCGTAGATCATCGACCCCGCCGGCGAGGCCCACCATTTCTGAATGAATCCCGAGTTCTTCGGAGCGTCGTTGCCACTCGCCCCCAGCAGATCCAGGTATCCCCGGCTGACATCGGGTTCGGCAGGCGGATCGGTCAGCAGATTCAGCGCCTTCTGCAGTGCCTGACTGGTGTCCATGTCTCCACGCTACGCACCGAGTTGGTCGGCGAGGGCGACAAAGTCCGTCGCGACGACATCGAATTCACCCGGTTGCACCACGTCCGGCGCCTGATCGGGCCCGTACTCGGTCGGCCGGGGGACATACGCCGTCCCCAGCCCCAACGCGGCGGCCGCCCGCAGGTCCTTCGGATGGGCGGCGACCATGGTCAACTCGCCGGGCGCGACGCCGAGCAGATCGGCGCAGCCCAGATAGGTTTCCGGATCCGGCTTGTAATGCCGGAACAGTTCGGCCGAGATCACACAATCCCAGGGCAGCCCGGCGCGTTTGGCCATATTGGTCAGCAGCGACACGTTGCCGTTGGACAGTGAGGTGATGACGAAGCGGGTCTTCAACCGGGTCAGCCCGGCGACCGCATCCGGCCACGGGTTCAGCCGGTGCCAGGCCCGGTTGAGGTGGTCGAGTTCCTGGTCGTCGACGCCGATCTCGGCCTCAGCCAGCAATGCCACCAGGATCGTGCGGTGCAGATCGTCGATCCGGGTCCATGGCAACTCACCGCGGCGGACCCGATCCATCGACGGCGCATACCCGGCCCGCCAACTGTCGGCGAAGGTAGCCCAATCCCGCTGCAGCCCACGACTTTCGCCGAACGACTCGAGTTCGGCGATGATGGACGACCGCCAGTCGACGACCGTCCCGAACACATCGAACGCCAACGCCTTGGTGGTCACGGCTCGAGCACCAGCTTTCCGCGCACCTGGCCCGACGCCAGCGCGTCGAGAGCAGCGGCCCCGTCCGCAAGCGGGAACCGCACCGGGGCGGGCGGCCGCAGCCCACCGGCCACCAGGCTGTTCAACTCGGCCCCGACCTGCGCCTGGGCGGCCGGGTGGCGGCGCACGAACTCACCGAAGCCGACTCCGACGACGCTGACGTTGCGCAGCAGCAGCCGGTTCACCTTGACGGTGGGAATGCCGGCACCGGCGGCGAACCCGATGACCAGCAGCCGGCCCTCGGGAGCCAGCACCCGGACCGCGTCGTCGAAGGCCTCGCCGCCGACCGGGTCCACCACCAGATCGACGCCGTGACCGTCGGTGGCGTCCATGACGGCCTGACGCCAATCACCGGTCAGCGCCAGCACCACGTCGGCACCCAGTGCCGACACGAACTCCTCGGCGCCGGACCGGTGCACCATGGCGATCACCTTGGCGCCCATGGCTTTGGCCAGCTGGATCGACGCGGTGCCGATGCCGCCGGCCGAGCCGAGCACCAGCACGGTCTCCCCCGGCTGCAGCCCGCCACGGCGGGCCAGCGCGAACTGCATGGTGTAGTAGTTGCCCAGCAGCGATGCCGCCTCGGCGTCGTCGAGACCGTCGGCCGTGGGGATCACGTTGGACGGCACGACCGCCACCTGCTCGGCGTACCCGCCGATCATCGAGAACGCCGAAACCCGTTGCCCCGGTGTAAATCCCGACCCTTCGGGGGCCGAGCGCACCGTCCCGGCGACCTCCATCCCCGGCGTGAAGGGCGGTTCGAGGCGCAGCTGGTATTCGCCGCGCAGCAACAGCAGGTCGGGAAAGCAGACCCCGGCGGCGCCGACGTCGATGACCACCGCGTCGGCGCCCGACGGTCCCGCGACGTCCACGTACACCAGGCCGGATGTTCCGGTCAGCGACTGCGCGACAAGCGCTTTCACTCCTCTAGCCCAGCTTGAAACTGGCCTGCTGCGCCGCGGACAGGTCGGTGATCTCGCCCCACTTGGCGGCGATGTCGTCGACCGACGGGACACCGTCGGAGAACACCACGCCGTCATTCTGGAACAGAGCCGTCCGTTGCACTTTGCCGCCGCCGACGATGAAGATCGAGTCGGTGTCGGGCAGTTCCTCGGTCATCAGGTAGGCGACCACCGGGGCGACGTACTCGGGGGTGAGCTTCTCGAACACCTCGGGCGGCAGGATGTCCTGGGTCATCCGGGTGGCCGCGATCGGGGCGACCGCGTTGGTCTTGATGTTGTACTTGGCGCCCTCCTGGGCCAGCGTGTTGATCAGGCCGACCAGGCCGAGCTTGGCGGCACCGTAGTTGGCCTGACCGAAGTTGCCGAACAGGCCGCTGGTGGAGGTGGCGACGACTACCCGGCCGAAGCTCTGCTCGCGGAAGTGCGGCCAGGCGGCGCGGATCACGTTGTAACCGCCGTACAGGTGCACCTTGAGCACGGCGTCCCAGTTCTCGAACGTCATCTTGTGGAAGGTGCCGTCACGCAGAATGCCCGCGTTGCTCACCACACCGTCGACCTTGCCGAATTCGTCGACCGCGGTTTTGATGATGCCCTCGGCGCCCTCGGGTTCGGCCACGCTGTCGTAGTTGGCCACGGCCCGGCCACCGGCCGCCTTGATCTCGTTGACCACCTCATCGGCCATGTTGTGGCCGGCGCCGGTGCCGTCACGGGCACCACCGAGATCGTTGACGACGACGCTGGCGCCCTCCTTGGCGAGGGTCAGCGCGTACTCACGGCCCAGACCTCCACCGGCTCCGGTGACGACGACGACGCGGTCCTGCACTCCTGGCATGACGGTTCCTCTCGTTGGCGAGCGTTCCTACCTTGTATACGGCGCACCGATCTGCGCCGATACACCGGGTCGGCCAGTCGCCGATCAAGCCTTTTCGGCGGTGACGAACGTCGCGAACGCGTCCCGCTCGGGTTCCTCACCCAGTTCGACGAGGCGGTCCAGCCGGCGCATCTCGTCGAGGGAGTGCAATCCGTCGGCCCGCCAGCCATGGCCGTTGAGCCATTCGGTGAGGTCGGCCCGGTCCGGGTCCTCGTACATCAGCTCCTGCACGTCGAGCGCCGGGCCCAGGTCGAACTGATCGGCGAACTTGGCGAACCGTTCCCGCATCTGCTCGCGGCGCTCGCCCGACGACACCCCGACGGTCTCGGCAGCGATCCGGCTTCCCGGCGCCGACAGTTCGGTGACCAGCTCGAACAGCCGGTCCTGGGCGTCGCCGGGCAGGTACATCAGCAGCCCCTCGGCCAACCAGGCGGTGGGCTGGGTGTCGTCGAAACCCGCGTCGCGCAATGCCTTCGGCCAATCGAATCGCAGGTCGATCGCGACCTCTCTGCGCTGCGCCGCCGGCTCGGCCCCGTGCTCGGCCAACGTGCTCGCCTTGTATTCGAGCACCTTGGGCTGGTCGATCTCGAACACCGTCGTGCCCGCGGGCCAGTCCAGCCGGTAGGCCCGCGAGTCCAGGCCCGAGGCCAGGATCACGACCTGACGGATGCCGGCCCGCGTCGCGGTGGCGAAGTACGCGTCGAAGAAGTGGGTGCGGACCGCCTGATAGTTGCCCATGTGCTCGAAGATCGCGGCGGCCTCGGGGTCGGCGGCTTCGACCTTGGCGGCGAAATCGGCGTCCAGCAACGACTCCCATACACCGGTGCCCGCCCCGGCGACCAGGATCTTGGCGTACGGATCGCGGATCAGCGCATCGTCGCGCTCGGTCTCTCCTGCGCGGGCGGCGGCGACCATGACCGCGGTGGCGCCCACGCTGGTGGCGATGTCCCAGGTGTCGTCGTGAGATCGAAGCGAGCTCATCGGATTTCTCCATCCGGTCGGGCGCGCACCGGCGCGCGGTCCAGCCAGATGCTACCCAGTCTGTTAGCCAAGCTATCCGGTGGTGTGGGCGACCTCACGCGGTCAATCGCGTAGCTGCCACAGCTTGTTGGCCATCAACAATTCGAACTTGTCCACGATGATCCCGAGGTCGGCCTGCCTGCCGACGTACCCGGCGTAGAACCCCATCCCCCAGATCACCGCGACCAGCATCTCGACGATCGCCGGAATGTCGGTGTCGGTGCTGAGCTCACCCCGATCGATCGCATCGTTGACCGCCCACGCCACGAATTCCCGGAAATCCCGCAACGCGTCGTGATCGTCGGCGGCGAGTTCGGGGTGCCGCTGCGCCTCCAGGACGGAGGTGACCAGGAACGCCGCCGCCGATCGATCGGTCGATTCGGCATCCATCACCGCCGTGAAGAACGCCGAGAGCCGGCCCAGCAGCGTCGGCGCCTGCCGCGCCGTGGCGATCCCCGCGGCAACCACCTTCGCCTTCGTCTGCTCCACCACCTCGCGATAGAGCACGCGCTTGCTGCTGAAGTAGTGATTGATGGCGGGCCTGGTCAAATCGGCCCGGATGGCGATTGCCTGAAACGTGGCAGCGTCGTACCCGAGTTCGCTGAACACCTCACGAGCCGCACACAAAATGCGTTCGCGGGTCTCCGCTGCCTTAGCTGCAGGAGGACGCCCCGGTCCTCGGCTCGCGATATGCGCCACGGTCAAATTGTGCCACACGTCACCTCCCGGCCCCGATTCGTGAAACCGTGAAGGGCGCGTCCACCCACGACCAGCAAATGGCCCCCGCACTGCGGGGGTTTGACAACGAACTAGGGTGACCCGAATGGCAGGCGTCGTCTCACGGGAGTCGTACTTCGACACCGGTCTGGACGTGCTGTCCGATCTGGGCTACGGCGGACTCAAGCTGGCCGAGGTGTGCAACCGGCTGGGCGTCACGACCGGCTCCTTCTACCACTACTTTCCGAACTGGTCGTCCTACACCAGGGAGCTGATCGCGCATTGGCGCGAGGTCAGGACGCTGCGGGTGGTCGAGGCGGTGCGCGCCGACCCCGATCCACACCGGCGCATCGAGACCATCATCGAGGAGGCGCTCGTGCTGCCGCACGGCGCCGAGGCGGCCATCCGGGTGTGGAGCTCGCTGGACCCCGATGTCTACGCGGTGCAGGCCGTCGTCGATCAGTTGCGGTTCGACATCATGTTCGAGTCGGCCCGCGGCATCGTCGGCGACGAGGCCACCGCGCGGTGCTTCGCGGCCTGGGCCGCCTACCTCATCGTCGGCTACGAGCAAAGCACCCTGCCCCGAGACACCAATACACTCACGTGGATCTCATCGCAGATGCGCGACGCGCTGGAATCGGGACGGTTTACTCCGGCACCCCAACCCGACAAACCCGTCTAACATCGTCGATCATGCTGACCCCGGCCGATATGTGGCGCCGGGCAGCAGACCGGCTGCGCGACCTGGTCCACGACAAGGACCCCGAATACGACGCGCTGCGCCGCGCCACCCGGGCCGCCATCGTGTTGCCGATCGCCGCGGCCATCGGCTTCGCCGTGGGCGGCGATTCCCAAACCCCGCTGTTCAGCATCTTCGGCGCGGTCTCGCTGCTGATCACCGCCGACTTCCCCGGTAACCGGCCGGCCCGGGCCCTGGCCTACCTGGGCCTGGCGGTCAACGGCGCGATCCTGATCGTGCTGGGCACGCTGATCGCCCCGTACGCCTGGCTGAGCGTGGTGGCGATGTTCGTCGTCGGCATGGTGGTGTCGTTCTCCGGGGTGCTCAGCGAGATCGTCGCCGCCGGACAGCGCGCCACCCTGCTGCTGTTCGTGCTGCCGCTGTGCACACCGGTGGGCCCGATCCCCGACCGGCTGCTGGGCTGGGGTATCGCCCTGGTGGTGTGTGTGCCCGCCGCGTTGTTCATCTTCGCGCCGCGCCACCACGACGAACTGCGCCGGTACGCCGCCCGGGTGTGTCGGCTGCTGGCCGACCGGCTGGAGGGCAAGGCCTCGGCCCGCGACGTCACCCGCGCGATGAACGAGCTCTACGCCAGCTTCCTCGGTGCCGACTACCGCCCGGTGGCCCTGACCGCGGGAAGCCGGGCCCTGGTGCGGGTGGTCGACGATCTGGGCTGGATCACCGACCGCATGACCGACGAGACCGGTGCCCTGCTCGGGGCCGCGCGGGATCCGGCGGTACGGGTGCTGCGGGACAGCGCCGCGGTGCTGCGGATCCGCGACCCCGCCGAACGCGCGGCCCGCGGCGCGGATCTGCGGGCCGCACTGCTCGAACAACGGACCGTCGCACAGGGCACCTACCGCGAGGACATCGTCTCGATCCTCGGCGAGGCCGACGATGCGGCCGCGGTCGAGGTCGGCCGGACCCTGCTGGTGCGCCGCACCATATCGGCCACCATCGCGGTGACCGGACGGATCATCGGCAATGCGGCGCTGGCCGATGCCCGGCCGGTCTGGGCCCGGGTGCTGGGCCGCAGGCTGCCCGAGACCGGCTCCGCGGACTGGGTGATGCCCGAGACCGTCGCGGTCGCCTCGATCGCCAAGGGGTTCCTGGCCACCAGGGCGATGGTGCTGCGCAACAGTCTGCGCACCGGGCTGGGTCTGGCGCTGGCGGTGGCGGTCACCCACCTGTTCCCCGTGCAGCACGGTTTCTGGGTGGTGCTTGGCGCGATGTCGGTGCTGCGCAGCAGCGCGCTGACCACCGGCACCCGGGTGTTGCGGGCCGTGGCGGGCACCGCGATCGGTTTCGTGCTGGGCGCACTGCTGATCGAACTGGTCGGGGTGGACCCGGTGGTGCTGTGGATCCTG
>NZ_JBSFPX010000099.1:0-25123 GCF_053588415.1 Mycobacterium sp. NPDC003449 | reverse complement strand
GCACCGCCGGAAGCTAGCAGCCCCGGGACCCCTGGTGAAGGGTTCTGCTCAATCCGGCCGGTATATCCACGGTCGGCGGGGCAGCAGTGCCGGGTCGAACCGGGCCAACATCCCGTCGAGGTCGGTCGCCGGCCACCCCAGTGACGCACCGATCCGAGCCAGTGCCCGATCGGCCCCGATCTCGGCCAGGGTGACCGCGCCGTCCCGCTTGGCCAGCCGGGCCCCGTCCTCGTTGAGCACCAACGGCACATGCGCGTAGACCGGTTCCCGGTACCCCAGCAGCCGGGCCAGATAGGCCTGCCGGGGCGACGAGCTCAACAGGTCGTCGCCGCGCACCACCTGGTCGACCCCGGTCGCGGCATCGTCCACCACCACGGCCAGGTTGTAGGCCGGGACCCCGTCGCCGCGGCGGACCACGAAGTCGTCGACGATGCCGGTGTAGGGGCCGTGCACCAGGTCGGTGACCGTTCCGACGAAGGTGTCGGTGCGCAGCCGCAGCGCGGGCGGGCGCCCGGTCTCGGCGCGGCGCTGCTGGCGCTCGGCATCCGAAAGGTCGCGGCAGGTCCCCGGATATGCGCCCTGCGGGGCGTGCGGCGCCTGCGGGGCCTGGGCGATGTCTTTTCGGCTGCAATAGCATTCGTACAGCAGGCCGTCGACGTCCAATCGTTCGATCGCCGCGTCGTAGCGTGCCCGGTGCGTGGTCTGCCATTGCACCGGATCGTCGGGGACGATGCCGATGGCGGCGAGGTCGTCGACCTGGCGCGTCCCGATGTCGCTGAAGGTGCGGTCATCGAGGTCCTCGACGCGCAGCAGGAACCGCCGCCCGGTCGACCGGGCGAACAACCACGCCAGCACCGCGGTGCGCAGGTTGCCGATGTGCAGATCGGCCGAGGGGCTCGGCGCGAACCGCCCGGCGGGGGAGGGGCTCACGCCCGCAATCTAGTGCGTGGGCTCAGTTCTGCTCAAAGGAGCCGCAGGCGGCGCACCCGGTCGGCCATCGCCCTTCGCGACACGTCGGCGTTGAACGCGAAGAAGTCGAAACCATGCGGACACCCGGGATGCAGATGAAACTCGGTGGGCACTCCGGCCTCGGCCAGTCGGCGGGCGTAGCCGATGTTCTCGTCGCGGAAGATGTCGAGCTCGCCGACCTCGATGTAGCCGGGGGCGAGCCCGGACAGGTCGCCGGCGCGTGCCGGCGCGGCATACGGCGAGACGGCTTCTCCACCGGCGCTGTCCCCGAGCAGCGCCGTCCAGCCGGTGATGTTGTCGTCGTAGTTCCAGATCAGCGAGGTTGGCGGTAACTGTGGGTCCGCGATGGTGGTGCGGTCGTCGAGCATCGGATAGATCAGGATCTGCTGAGCGGGCGTGGGCCCGCCGCGGTCACGGGCCAGCAGCGCGACACCCGCCGCAAGGCCACCGCCCGCGCTGTCGCCCATCACCGCGATCCGGCCGGGATCGACGCCGAACTCGGCGGCGTGCAACGCCAACCAGGTGAACGCGCTGAAGCAATCCTCGACCGGCGTCGGATGGGGGTACTCGGGGGCGACGCGGTAGTCGACCACCAGCATCGGAACGTTGCTCGCGGCGACGTAGCCACGGACGATGGAATCGTAGGCAGCCAGCAGGTCCACGATCATGCCGCCACCGTGCAGGTACAGCACCGCGGGGCCGGGCCGTTCGTATTGTTCCGGCCGGTACCAGGACGCCGTTAACAGTGCGCCGTCACCAGCCTCGATGGTGTGATCGGTTCGGATCACTCCCGAGACGGGTGGCAGGGCGGCGTCGACGCGCTCGAATGCCTGCCTGGTGTTGGCTCGACGGGTTTCTACGTCGCCGACTGCGGGAGCCTCCCCCGGAGCCGAACCCAGCTCCGCCAATGCCTGCGCTACTTGCCGATCAACCGTGAATGTCAAGCCTTATCCTCCTGATACCGTCGCACGCCACGTCGCACACGGTGTGTCAAACCGAGCGGGTCCAACCACTATTCCGATCCGGGGCCGGGCTAGCGTTCTCGGTGTGGGAGAGCGGCGATTGCGCGGCGGGACGATCCGCGTCGACGAACATGACGGGCTGGTACGCGCGCACGGCGTGCCCTACGGCACGGCGGCCCGGTTCGCCGACGCGCGGCCGGCCCACTGGTCGGGGGTGCGGGATGCGACCCGGCCCGGGCCGGCCTGCCCGCAGCGCCCGTCGCGTCTCGCCTGGGTCGCCGGATCAGTGCTCGACGGGTTGTCGACGGACGAGGATTGTCTGGTGGTATCGGTCACCGCGCCCGCCGATGCGGACGACCTGCCGGTGATGGTGTGGTTTCATGGCGGCGCGTACGTGTCGGGCAGCGGTGAATCGGCTAAATACGATGCGGCGGAACTGGTCCGCGCGGGCAATGTCGTCGTGGTCAACGTGACGTACCGGCTCGGCATCTTCGGCTACCTCGGCCCGGCCGGTGACGACAACCTGGGGCTGCGCGACCAGATTCTGGCGTTGCGCTGGGTCGCGGACAATATCGCGGCGTTCGGCGGCGACCCCGCGAACGTGACCGCGTTCGGTCAGTCCGCCGGAGGGCATTCGGTCTGGTCGCTGATGCTGTGCGAGGACGCGGTGGGGCTGTTTCACCGGGCGATCCTGCAGAGCGCGCCGCTGGAGATGGACGACGGCCGTGACGAGATGGCCGAGGTCATGCGCGCGGCGATGGATGACGCGCTGGCCGGCGCCGATCCGATGCGGACCCCCGTCGAACGGCTCCTGCAGGCCGAGGGCGATGCCGTCGTCGCCGCGCAGCCGTTCGGACTGCTGGGCGCGTTGGCGTTCGCCCCGCGGCTGGGCCGGTATCCGCTACCCGCCGTCGACGATGTCGCGGGCCGCATCGCCGACGCCGCCGGGCGAATCGAGGTGCTGGCCGGTTACACCAAGGACGACGGCGCCCCGTTCGCGGCGTTGCTGCCCGGGGTGGACGTCTCGGTGGTCACCGAGCAGGCCTTCGCAGCATCGGCGCAGCACCTGGTCGATGCCTGGACGACGCATGGCGGCCGGGCGGGCAGCTACCGCTTCGACTGGGCCCCCGAGCAGGCCCCGATCGGAGCGTGTCACTGCATCGAGCTGCCGTTCCTGTTCGGGACGCCGCAGGCCTGGGCCGATGCCCCGATGCTCGGCCCGAACCGGACCATCGATCAGCGGCTGGCCGGCGAAATGCGTACGTGCTGGACGCAATTCGCGCATAGCGGGGTGAAAACCCTACCCGCGCCGTCGATCCGGTTCGCCTAGCCCGGGAACGATCTCGCCGAGGCCCGTCGTCGCACCGGTGGACCGGTACCGCCGGATCAGCCCGGCCTTGGCGAGCTTTCCGGTCGGGGTCCGGGGCAGGTCATCGACGAATTCGATGCGCCGCGGCACCTTGTAGCGGGCCAGCCGCGCGGCGACATGGCCGCGGATTCGCTGCGCCAGCTCGGGTCCGGGTCGATGTCCGGCCGCGGCGATCACGAAGGCGGCCACCATCTCGCCTAGGTCGTCGTCGGGTATACCGATGACCGCGACGTCGTGAATGGCCGGGTGCAATGCCAACGCGTCCTCGATCTCCTGCGGGAAGATGTTCACACCGCCGGAGATGATCATGAACGCGGCGCGGTCGGTGAGGTAGAGATAGCCGTCCTCATCGAGGTGGCCGACGTCGCCGGGTGTGCTCCAGTTCGGGTGCTGCGGATGCTGCGCCTGCTCCGTGCGGACCGGATCGTCGTGATACACGAAGGGCACCTCGTCACGGGCGAAGTAGATGGTGCCGGTCTCGCCGGGTGGCAATTCTGCTCCAGAGGCGTCGCAGATCTTGATGGTGCCCAGCACGGCGCGCCCGACCGAGCCCGGGTGAGCGCACCACTCCCGGCTGGAGATCATGGTGATTCCGGCCGCCTCCTGTGAGGCGTAGTACTCCTCGAGTACGGGGCCCCACCAGGCCATCATCGCGCGCTTGACCTCGACCGGGCATGGCGCCGACGCGTGGACCGCACAGCGCATCGATGACACGTCGTAGCGGTCCCGGACCGCGTCGGGCAGTTTGAGCATCCGCACGAACATCGTCGGCACCCACTGACTGTGCGTGCACCGGTGGCGGTCGATCGCGGCGAGGGCAGTTTCGGCGTCGAATCGCTCCAGCACCACGACCGTGCCACCGAGGGACAGCACCACGATGGCCAATCGCAGTGGGCCACCGTGATACAGAGGTGCCGGGGACAGGTAGACGGTGTGCTCGTCGAGTCCGTAGTGGGGGCCGAACGAGGCGACCATCGGATCACCGGGTTCGTGTACCTCGCGGTCGGGCAGCGGCGGACGGATTCCCTTCGGTATTCCGCCGGTGGTGCCGGACGAATAGAGCATGTCGGCGCCCCGCGGTTGGCGGTCCAACCGCGCGGCCGAGACGCCCGCCAGGGTTTCGGTGTAGTCGGCGCAGCCGGGCACCGTTCCGTCGAATGCGAGCCTGATCCGCAGCGTCGGTGTCGCGGCGGCCAGTGCGGCGGCCAGCGGACCGCACGCCGCCGAGGCGATCAATGCCCGCGGACGGCAGTTGGCCAGCACCGGCAACGCCTCATCGGCGGTCAGGTGGTGATTGAGGGCGGTGACATACAGCCCGCTGCGGACGGCGGCCCAGTAGGCGATCAGGCACATCGGGTGGTTCGGCGATACGACGACGATGCCGTCGCCCTTCCGCAGGCCTTCGCGGTGCAGGAACCGCGCCAACCGGGCCGACTCGCGGTCGAGATCGGCGTATGTGGTCACCGCTCCGGATCCGTGCATCACGATGGCAGGGTGGTCGGGGCGCAGCGCGGCATGGTGTCCCGGGTACATGCCAACCCACTCAGCTGCTGGCGACGAGGGTGTCGACGGTGGTGGGGCGCAATGCGATCCGGGCCCCGATCAGTTCGACGGCCTGGGCGGCGGGCACCGCGTCGGCGACCGCGGCCCGCGCCGGTGGCAGCGCGCGCGGTGTGCCGATCAGCGTGACCGCGACGGTATGACCCCGGTCGCAGGTGATCACCACGGTGCCGGTGTCGTCGGCCTGCAGGACCAATTGCTGTTCGCCCAGGTGCGGATCGCCGATCACCTGAATTCTGGTGCCGGCCTGGTCGGTCCACATGTAGGCCGGGCCGATCGTGGGGAAGGTCTCGCGATGATCGTCGGGGATGTGGTCGGCGGGGCTGGGCTCGTCGGCGCGCGCGGCGATGACCGCGGCCACCACCTCGGCCTGTTCGATGGCACGGGTCCAGTGCTGGGCACGCGAACGGACGCCGGTGCCGGGGTCGGTCCATGCGGCACTGTCGCCGACGGCGTACAGGGTCGACGTGCCGATCACCCGCCCGTCGCTGTCGCAGGCCAGGCCCTGTTCGAGGTTGGCCTGCAGAACTGGCCGGTCGGTGCCTGGCCCGTCGACGAGCCAGTCGAGGGCCGGTCGGGCGCCGGTGGCTATCACTGCGTGCTGGGCGGAAAGCCGCATGCCGTCGTCGAGTTCGAGGCCGATGCCGGACGGTCCGGTGTGCCATGACTCGACCCACCGGCCGGGGTGGATGCGTACGCCGCGGTCGCGGTGCCGCGCGGCCAGGATCCTACCGCCGGCCGGCCCGAGGGTCCGGACGAACGGCTTGGGCCCGGCTTCGACGATGTCGACCCGGAGTCCGGCGTCGTGCGCGACGGTGGCGACCTCGCCGCCGGTCAAACCGGCGCCGATGACGAGCAGTGAACTCGCCGTGCCGAACACGTCCCGCAGTCGCAGCACATCGTCGAGCGTGCCGATCCGGTGGATCCGCGGATCGCGCGGCTCATCGGCGAGGTGGTGCGGTACGGATCCGGTGGCGAGGACGACGAAATCGGCTTCGACGCAACGATTGTCGGCCAGCCGGACGCCGGCCGGACCGAGTCCCACGGCCCGGCAACCCGGCCGTAGTTCGATGCCCATATCGTCCAGCTGGCCGGGCGCTACCAGGCCGGCCAGCTCGGGCTGCCAGCTGCCGCTGAGAATCTGCGTGATCAGCGGTGGGCGGTCGTACGGGGTTCGGGTCTCCGCGCCGAGCAGCACGACTTCACCGGCGAATGCCCGCCGGCGCAGGGCCAGGGCGGTCCGGACGCCGGCCACGCCCGCACCGATGATCGCGACGCGTGGCGGACAAGCTGGACGGTGTCGGTCCATAGGTGAGCTCCATCGGAAAACGGCCGGACTGTGACTGCAGTCACGCACTCTACGGTCGAACGGACGCTCGGTCAACGCGCCTAACTGTACGGAATGACGTGGTTGACCGAGCGAGCGTTCGGTGCTTGTATGACGGTGTTCTCGACGCCGACATCGGAGGCCGGATATGACCCAAACCGTGCGGGGCGACCTCGATCAGGTCAGCCTCGTCGCCTCCGATCTCGCCGCGAATCCCTTCCCGTACTTCGAAGCCCTGGTCGAGCAGGCCCCCGTGCTGTGGAACAAGCGCATGAAGGCTTGGCTGGTCTCGCGTCATGACGACGTCAGCACCGCGCTGCGCGACCAGACGTTCGGCTCCGACCGCGTCGGCCCGTACCTCTCGACCCGGGTTCCCGCGCCCGATCGCGCCCGTTTCGAGCCGATGTTCGACATCCTCGGACGATGGATGGTGTTCCTGAGCCCGCCCGACCACACGCGGCTGCGCGGGCTGGTGCACAAATCGTTCACCCCACGCCGGGTCCGAACACTGCGGGGCAAGGCCGAGGCACTCGCTCAGGGGCTGGCGGATGAAGTCGGCCGTCGGCTCGCGGACGGCGCGACGGTCGATCTGATGGCCGACTTCTGTGTGCCGCTTCCCGGCCAGATGATCGCGGAGATGTTCGGGGTGCCGGTCGCGGACGGCGTCCGGCTCAAGGGTTGGGCCGAGGAGCTGGGCCTGTTCATCAACGGCTCGCTCGGCGACCCCGAGCGCAACGACCGGGTGGCCGCGGCGATGGCCGAGTTCGAGGCCTACCTGCTGGATCTGGTCGCTCTCTACCGTCGCGAGCCCGCAGACAACATCCTGTCCGGACTGGTCGAAGCCAACGACACCGACGGGACCCTGACCGAGATCGAGCTCATCGCCACCTGCATGCTGATCCTCGACGCCGGCTACAAGACGATCCAGAACGCCATGGCCAATGCGATCTACCTGCTGCTGTCCTCATCCTCGGACTGGCGCCGAATGGGTTCGGACCCCGAAATCGCCGCGGGCGCGGTCGAGGAATGCCTGCGGTATCTGGGGCCGGGCAACATCATCGTGCGCCGCGCCACCGCCGATACGACGCTCGGTGGGGAACTGATCGAGGCGGGTAGCCGGGTCTATCTGCTGACCGGTGCCGCCAACCGTGACCCCCGCCGGTTCGAGGACCCACGGAGTTTTCGCATCGATCGGCGGGAGAATCCGCATCTGATGTTCGGGCAGGGCATCCATTTCTGTCTGGGTGCCTCACTGGCCCGGATGGAGATGGTCGCCGGTCTGACGACCCTGACCCGGACCGTCGGGCGGCCCGCCCTTGCGGTGCCGGAAGATGAACTCCGGTGGCATCGGGTGCTGATCCTGCACGGCCTCGACGCATTGCCGGTGCGCAAGGTGGAGCCGTGACCGCGGGCCGGGTTCGGGTCGAGTTGGATGCGTCAACCTGTGTCGGCTCCACCTGGTGCACCACCATCGCGGCCCGCGTCTTCGTGATGGGCGGGGACGGCAAGGCCCATATCGCCGATGCCGAGGACGTCAGCCTGGACGCACTGCACGAGGCGGAGGACAGCTGTCCGGTGAGCGCGATCCGGGTGCTGGCGCAGACAACCGACGAAGGAGCGTGACGAGTGGTGGCCTATCCCAACCGGATCACCGGTTATGCGTCCTATGTACCGGCGAACGTGCTTCTGCGGGCCACGGTCGCGGAAGCCCTCGGCACCAACGGCGCCGGGCGTGGGGCCCGAGCCGTCGCCGGGTACGACGAGGACCCGATCACCATGGCGGTCGCGGCGGTGCGCCGACTGCCGGCGCCTCTGCGCCGCGGGCCGCTGTACTTCGCCACCTCCTCACCGCCGTTTCTGGACAAATCGAACGCGACGGTCGTGCACACCGCGACCGGCGGTGACGAGTGGGATCTGACCGTCGACCTCGGTGGCCTGCGTGGGGGTTTCGCCGCACTCGTCACGGCCGCGGCCACCGGCGGCGTCGCCGCGATGGGTGACCAGCGCTCCGGACGGTCCGGATCCGCCGATGAGGTCGACGGCGGTGACGGTGCGGCGGCCTTCGCGTTCGGGGATGGTGACGATGCCGTCGCCGCCGTAATCGGGACCGCATCGGTCTCGCTCGAGCTGATGGACGTGTGGCGGATTCCCGGTGCGGCGCATGCTCATACCTGGGAGGAGCGGTTCTCCCAGCACGTCCTCGGCGAGGCGGTCCGGCAGGCGGTCGCCGAGGTCGGCAAGAACAGCGGATTCACCGACACCCCGACGACGACGGTGGTGGCCGCCCCCAACCGGCGGTTCGCCGCGGGCACCGCGGCCGCCGTCGGTGCGGCAGGTGATGCCGACGTTCAGGCCGGCCACCGCGACGGCGTGGGTTTCTGCGGTGCCGCCGATCCGGGCCTGCTGCTGGCCGCCGCACTCGACACCGCCAAAGCCGGTGACGTGATTCTGGTGGTGACCGCCGTCGGCGGGGTCGACGCGCTGCTGGTGCGGGCGCTGGTCGACGGACCGGGACCGCGCCCGCCGACCGGACGCAACGAGATCGGCTATCCGAGCTTTCTCACCTGGCGGGGACTGATCGAGCGGGAGCCCAGCCGCAGGCCGGAGCGGCCGGACGTCGCGGCTCCCCCGGCCCACCGCAACGTGGGCTGGAAGTTCGGCCTCGAGGGCAGCCGGTGCCGGTCCTGCGGAAAGGTCTATCTCCCCGCCCACCGGGTGTGTGGCGAATGCGGTGCGCTCGACGACACCGAGCCGTATCCGGTCGCCGACCTGACCGGCACCGTGGTTGCGCTGAGCACGGATTCGGTCTCCGACAGCCCGTCTCCACCTGCGCTCGCCGCGACGGTCGACTTCGACCAGGGCGGTCGGATCATGATGGAGGTCGCCGACGACGGCCCGGGTCTGCAGCTCGGGGACCGGGTCGAGATGACCTTCCGCCGCACCTACGCGGTGCGGGGAACGCCCAACTATTTCTGGAAGGCGCGGCCGACGTCGGATCGCCAGATCACCGAGAAAGGATCGGCACCATGAGCGGAAGCCTGCGCGACCGGATCGCGATCATCGGGATGGGGTGCACCAAGTTCGGGGAGAACTGGGACTCCTCGGCCGAGGATATGGTGATCGACGCGGCGCACGGCGCACTGGCGTCGGTCGACGGACTGAAAAAGACCGACGTCGAAGCCTTTTGGTTCTCCACCCTGGCCACTCACCATTCCGGACTGCCGTTGGCCAAGGCGCTGAAGGTCGAGGCGCCGGTGACCCGGGTGGAGAACTTCTGCGCCAGCGGCTCGGAGGCGTTCCGCAACGCGGCGTTCGCCGTGGCAGCGGGCGTCTACGACGTCGTGATGGCGGTCGGTGTCGAAAAGCTCAAGGACAGTGGATTTTCCGGCCTCACGCTGGCCGAGGCGCCGGGCGACAACACCGCCGCCGAGATCAGCAACCCGGCGGCCTACGCGATGCTGCCCGACGCCTATGCCGAACACTACGGCGTGGATGCGGGCACGCTGCGCGATGCGCTCACCCACATCGCGTGGAAGAACCACAGCAACGGCGCCCTCAACGAGCTGGCCCAGTACCGCTCGGTGGTGCCGAAGGAGAAGATCGACAGGGCGCCCCGGGTGGCCGGAAATCTCAGTGTGTTCGACTGTTCCGGTGTCGCCGACGGCGCCGCGGCGGCCATCATCGTGCGCGCCGAGGACGCCTACCGGTACACCGACCGGCCGATGTTCCTCAAAGGAATGTCGTTGCATGCGGGCAACAGCGAAGGGATGGCCACGGCGGGGCATCGGCACATCAGCTTCCCCGAAGTGATCGCCTGTGCCGCAGAGGCGTACGGCCAGGCCGGAGTCACCGACCCGGCGAACCAGATCTCGATGGCCGAGGTGCACGACTGTTTCACGCCGACCGAGATGATCCTGATGGAGGACCTCGGATTCTCGGCGCGCGGCCAGGCCTACCAGGATGTGCTGGCCGGCCGCTACGACCTCACCGGTGCGCTGCCGGTCAACCCGGACGGCGGCCTGAAATCCTTCGGGCATCCGGTCGGCGCGAGTGGGCTGCGGATGCTCTACGAGCTGTGGCTGCAGTTCCGCGGCGAGGCCGGCGGCCGCCAACTCGACGAGCCCCGGCTCGGGCTGGCCCACAACATGGGCGGACTCCCAGGGGAATTCATTTCCTTCATCGCGATCTTCGGGGCGAGCCTCGACGATGCCGCGCCCGCCGCCACGACGTCCGTGGGAGCCGGCCGATGACCGAACGGCCGCCCGGTATCCCGATGCGCGAGGTCCGCCGCGTCCTGGTGGTCGGATCGGGCCTGATGGGCAGTGGTATCGCCCAGGTGGCGGCGCAGGCCGGTTTCGAGGTCGATCTCGTGGACACCGCACCGGCCGCGCTTTCGGCCGCCGAGGCGAGAATCGTCGACAGTTTGGCCCGTTTCGTTCGGTCCAGGAAGCTCACCGAGGACCAGGCGGCCCGGGCCCGCGCCCGGTTGTCCCTCGGCACCGATCTGGAAGCGGCCGCTCGCCGCGCGGACCTGGTCACCGAGGCCATCGTGGAGGACCTCACGCCGAAACAGGAATTGTTCGGCCGGCTCGGCGACTGGTGCGACGAGGATGTCGTGCTCGGTACCAACACGTCGCAGTTCCGCATCGCGAGTGTCGCTGCCAGCTGCCGGAAGCCGGAACGGGTCATCGGAATGCACTGGTCGAACCCGCCGCCGATGATGATGCTGGTCGAGATCATCCTGGCGCCGGCCACCTCGGCCGCAACCCTGGACGCGGCACAGCGCTATCTGACCGCCAACGACCGGCGATTCGTGGTGTGCCGCAAGGATGTCCCCGGATTCATCTCCAACCGGATGAGTACGGCACTGTTCATGGAGGCGGCCCGACTGGTGGACGAAGGGGTCGCGACCCCGGAAGAGGTCGACACCGTCGCGCAGCTCATGTACGGCCACAAGATGGGCCCCATCACCACCCTTGACCTGGCGGGGCTGGACACGGCGTTGCGGGTCGCCACCGCGCTCACCGAACATTACGGTGGCGACCGGTTCGCGCCGCCGCCGATCCTTGCCGAGCTGGTCGCCGACGGTCGACTCGGACGTAAATCCGGCGGCGGCTTCTATCCGGAGGACAACACGTGACTGAACCCGGTCAGGACCGCGTACTCGTCGCCGCGGCCATCGAATTCGCCGAATCGGGCTATTCGGCGGCCACGGTGCGACACATCGCGGAGCGATGCGGAATGTCGACGGGAAGCCTGTTCAACCGCTTCTCCAGCAAGGCCGATCTGCTGGTCGCGGCCGTCGCCGAGGGCACCCTGCGGGCCGATGCGCTGGTGCGTACGCGGCTCGAGGGGGTCACCGATCCGCTCGAACGGCTGCGGTCGCTGGTGGTCGCGCACCTGGCGGCGCTACACGGTGAGTCCAGGCCGTTCATGATCGTGGCGCTGCGCGAATTTCACCGGCTCGACGAGGTCGAACGCCAACGCGTGGTGCACATCCGGGACGCCTACGAGCAGTTGTGGCAGAGCGTCATCGACGACGCGATGGCGGCCGGCCTGGTGTCCGACGACCCACTGCTGCGGTTGTACCTGCTCGGCGCGGTCAACCACACCGCGACGTGGTACCGGCCGGATGCCGGGCTCGGCGTCGAGGAGTTGGGGTCCCGGTTCGTCGCGCTGGCCCTGCAGGGTGGGGCCACGCCGCCCTGGGGTGGGCAACGATCGGAGATCCGGGTCGTGGAGGGCGTGCTGTGACGGCCGCCGTGAGCGTTCCGGGCGGGATTCGACTCGATGGCAGGCGGGCCGTGGTGACCGGGGGCGCCAAGGGCATTGGGGCCGCGATCACCCGCCACTACGCAGCGGCGGGTGCGCGGGTGGCGATATGGGGGCGCGACCGGGCGGCGCTCGACGCCATGGCCGATGAGGTCGGTGCGGTGGCGGTGACCTGTGACGTCACCTCGACCGAGTCGGTGCGCGACGCGCTGCGGGTGACCAACGAGCACCTCGGCGGGGTCGATGTGCTGGTGGCCAACGCCGGCCGGCCGGGCGAGAGCGTCCGGTTCGACGAGGTGCAGGAGGAGGTGTGGGACGACGTCATCAACACCAACCTGACCGGGACGTGGCGATGTATCCAGGCGTGCGTCCCCGGGTTCAAACAACAGCGGCACGGCAAGATCATCATCGTGTCATCGATCGGAGCCGTAGCCGGGATGTCGAGGGCCCCTGCATATTCAGCGGCGAAAACCGGACTTCTGGGATTGTCGCGCAGCGCGGCGGCCGCCCTGGGCCGCTACAACGTGCAGTGTAACGCCGTACTCCCGGGCTGGGTCGAGACGGATATGACGGTGCCCGAGTTGGGCGACGATGAGGTCCGCCCGCGGCTGATGGAGCGCAGTATCGCGCGCCGGCCCGCACAGCCCGGTGAAATAGCCGGTGTCTGTGTGTATCTCGCCTCCTCGGCATCGGACTTCCACACCGCCGATGCGATTCGGGTCGACGGTGGCTACCTGATGGCGGTTTGAGCCGGCGACTGCAACTGCTCGACAATCCGGGCCCGAAGGAGTTTGCCCACCGGGTTCCGGGGCAGTTCGGGCCAAAAATCGACTCCCCGTGGCCGTTTGAAACCGGCCAGCCGGGACGCGCACGCGTCGATGATGTCGTCGGGCTCGGCTACCGCGGCGTCGTGCAGGACGACAACAGCGTGGATACGCTGACCCCACAACGGATCCGGCAGGCCGACCACGGCGACGTCGGTGACCTCGGGTAGCTCGGCGATCACCAGTTCGACCTCCGAGGGATAGACGTTGACCCCGCCGGTGATGATCACGTCATTCTCCCTGGCGACCAGATGCAGGTAGCCTTCGGTGTCCACGAAGCCGATGTCGCCGACCGTCGCCCAACCGTCGATCCACATATCGGCGTTGGCGGTGGGATTGTCCAGATAGTGGGAGGCGAGCAGCTGCCCCCGCTTGCAGACCAGGCCGACCTCGCCTGGCGCGAGCAAGGAGCCGTCCCGGCTCATGATCTGGATGGTGGACCCCAGCCAGGGGCGCCCCACCGAATCGCGCACCCGGTCCGGATCCTCCGGGCGCAGGAGGGTGGCGAAACCCAGTTCGGTGGAGCCGTAGTAGTTGTAGAGGCCGGCGTTCGGGTAGAAGGTTTCGAGTTCGCGCCGGTCCGCCGGTGTGATCGGGGCCGACGTCGTGACCACGGTGCGCATGCTGTCCCGGCAGGCCGACGACCGTTGGGCGGCCTGCATCATCATGCGGTGCATGGTCGGTGGCATCGGCACGACCGTGACCCCGTGCTGGGCCAGGGCCTCGAGTGCCGCGGCGGGGTCGAAATCGCGCATGACCACGACGCACCCGCCCACATAGAGCTGCTGGAGCCCGAACACGAAGCCGAGCCCGTGGTAGAACGGCCCGCCGATCAACTCCACGTCGCCGCGCCCGATCCCGATCTCTATCGTCATCGCGAGCCAGTTCTGAACGAGCGCGGCCTGCGTGCACACGCACGCCTTGGGCCGTCCCGTGGTACCGCCGGTGAGGCCGATCCACAGCACCGCATCGGCGCCGGTACTCCGGGCCGGTGGCCGCGGGACCTGGCCCGCATCGACCAGTTCGGCGTAGGACGTGAATTCGGCGGACGGTTCGCCCAGCACCGCGATGTGGGTCCGTTGGAACGTCACCCGGTCCTTGACCGCATCCAGTACAGGCCGGAACTCGTCATCGACGATGATCGCGCGCGCTCCTGAAACCTCAAGTGCGGCCAGTAGTTCCGAAGCAGTCGAGCGGTAGCTCACCGGGGCCAGGGCGATGTGCAGGATCGCGCACGCGTAGATCGTCTCGATGAGTTCGACGCTGTTCTTCGCCAGCATCGCCACTACATCACCGGGCTGCAGCCCCCAGCGGCGTCCGAGGCCGTCCGCGAGTCGCTCGGATCGGTCCCAGAGTTCACCGAAGGTGACTCGGCGGTCATCGAGCACGATCGCCACCCGTTCCCGAAATCCGGGTGTCGTGCCGTAGAAGCGGGCCGCGTCGACGATTCCTGTCCCGCGGTCGGTATCGCGGTCGGTGGACTCACATGGTCGCAATGTCTCGCGCCTCCGCCTCGTTGCGTTCGTCATCCGGCAGGTATGCCGATCGACCGTTCGGGGTGCTTCCGGGTAAGGATACGAGGCATTTCGGGTGCGTCAAGACCAAATTGGGCATTGACAGCGGCGGCCTCGATGTCTAACTATACGAACACTGACCGATCAAATGTTCGGTTTTCGCTGAACACGCCGAGGAAGGACTCCGATGGCGAATGTCGTCGCTCCCGTTCAGGCCGACGCCCTGCGCGCGCAGTACCGCGCGGACGGCGTGGTACTCGTCAAGCGGGCGCTGTTGCCGGACCACCTGCGCCTGCTTACCGACGCATACGAGGCCAGCATCGCCAATCCGGGCCGAAAGGCGTTGCGGCTGTATCCGGAGGACGGCGCGAAGTTCTTCACCGACTCTAGTAATACGGAGGTCTGGGACGCCTACGATCCGCTGCTCACCCGGACGCCGGTGTGTGACTACGTGAGTGCCGTGTGGGGCAGGCCGGACGTCTGGTTCTTCTACGAGCAGGTGTTCCTCAAGGAGGGCGGTTCGAGCCGCAGGACCCCGTGGCATCAGGATGCCTCCTACCTTCCGATGCGCGGCGAGAACACGTGCGTGGTGTGGATGTCGCTCGATCATGTGGCGGCTCAGGATGCGCTCGAGTTCGTTCCGGGGTCCCACCGTGGTCCGCTGTTCAACGCCGCCGCACTCGACGCCAAGGACGACACCGCGTCGCTCTTCGGTGACGACGAGGACGTCATGCCGCGGCTGCCCGATATCCAGGCGACCCGTGACGAGTGGCAGATCAGCTCGTGGGAAACAGATCCCGGCGATATGCTGATCTTCGATATGCGCACCTTGCACGGGGGAGCGCCGACCCGTGCGGGCAATCGCCGCCGCACCGTGTCGGTCCGGCTGTTCGGCGAGGGGACGTCGTATGCCCCGCTGCCCCGCAACGACCGAACCGTCGCATCGGAGCGGGCGAACCAGGACGCGGCCAGTTCGAAGCGGGCCTTCTCCCGCGCCTACGCGGAGATGGAACCGGGAGGCCCGTTCCGGCATCCGCTGTTCAGAAAGGTACGTCCCATCGGGGACACCTCCGCCGCCGCCGCTCAGCGGTCCTCCTGAGAGAGAGTCGGGTACCGAGGTGAGCCGATCGACCACCAGTGCACCGACCCCGGTGCTCAACCGCAGCCAGCTGCGGCGCAATGTCGTCTCGGCAAGTGCGGCCACGGCGCTGGAGTACTACGACTTCGCGCTCTACGGCCTGGCGGCGGCCCTCGTCTTCAACACCCTGTTCTTCCCGAATGCGAGCCCCACGATCGGCATGCTCGCGGCATTCGCCACCCATGCGGTCGGCTTCCTGGCCCGTCCGTTCGGGGGTGTCATCCTCGGTTGGATGGGGGATCGGATCGGACGCAAGACGGTTCTGATCATCACGGTCGGGATGATGGGGTTGGCCACCACCGCGATCGGTCTGCTGCCCACCTACTCGACGATCGGAGTCTGGGCGCCAGTTCTTCTCGTCGTCCTGCGGATTATTCAGGGCTTCGGGGCCGGTGCCGAGTTGGCGGGCGCGTCAACCCTGCTGACCGAGTCGGCCGGACCACAGCGCCGTGGGCTGATGGCATCGTTCGTCTGTCTCGGCACCAACACCGGAACGTTGGCGGCGTCCGGGATCTGGCTGCTCATCCTGCTCCTGCCCGAGGAGCAGATTCTGGCGTGGGGCTGGCGGATCCCGTTCCTGCTCAGCCTCGGGGTCACCGCCTGGGCGTTCTGGATGCGGTGGAGCCTCGACGAGAGCCCCACCTTCGCGCGGGTCGAGGGAAGTCAGCGCGGTCTGGCGTTCCGCAAAGTCTACGGCGATCTGTTCTCCAGTGGGCGACGGACGTTGTTGATAGCCATGGGTTTGCGGATCGGCGAGGCCGGCCCCTCGGTCCTGTTCCAGGTGTTCTTCGTCGGGTTCGCGGCAACCGCGGCTGGGGGTGACCGGGCGGTGGGGACGGCCGGTCTGATGGTGGCGTCGGTGATCGCCTTCGCGACCAGCCCACTGATCGGCTGGATGTCTGATCGCTGTGGGCGCCGCATCGTGTTCCGATGGCTCTCCGGTGCTCTGGCGGTGCTGGCGCTGCCGCTGGTCCTGATGATCCAGACCGGGAGGGTCGAACTGGTCGTCGCCGCCTACACGATCGGATTCGGGGTGCTGGTCTACGGCCTCTACGCGGTGGAATCCTCGTATCTTCCCGAGCTTTTCGGATCCCGGTACCGGTACTCGGGGATCGCGGTCGCCAAGGAGTTCGGTGGCATCGTCAGTGGTGGTATCGCGCCGCTGGTCGCGGCCTCGCTGGTGGCGCTGGCCGGGCACTGGTGGCCTCTGGTGGGGTACCTGGCGCTGTTGGCCACGGTGTCCTTCGTGACGACCTTCTACAGCCCGGAGACCGCAGGGCGGGACCTGGTCACCGGTACCAACGCTCGATGACCGGAGGTCAGCCTGCGTATCGGCACATGCCGAGCGCCAGCTGAACATACTGTCTGGCCAGATGTTCGGGAGTCACCGGCCCGTCGGGCCGGAACCACTGCGGGATCGAGGTGCACATCATCACCACGGCCCTGGCCGCGGTCTTCGGCTCGTCGACATGGAACAAGCCCGCCGCGCGGGCCTGTTCAACCTCGTGATCGACCATCTTCTGCACGAGAAGCCTTGGGCGGCTGATCGTTTCTCGGTCGGCGCCGCTGACGCTACGCATCTCGCTGGCCCCGACGAAGCTCAACTCGCGCCGATGACCGTGAAACAGCGCGAGACACTCGATCAGGTTCGCGAATCGATCGACCGGGATGTCCTGTTCGTCCCTGGCGGCTTCACACCGGCGTAGCAGATCGTCGACGGCCATCCTGAGCAGCGCCACGAGCATGTCCTGCTTGCTGGCGTAGTGGTGGTAGATCCCGGGCGCCGACATGTCGGCGCGCCTGGCGATATCGCGGATCGTCGCTGCGTGAAAGCCGACCTCGACGAATGCGGAAAGCGCACTCGCCAGCGGAGCGTCGAGCTCGGTGGGCGGGAAATCCCGCCATGATTCGCTGGGCGTCACCGGGTCGGCGGGGGATGAGCTCTCGGTGCCGATGATCAGGAATTCGACCGGGGTCTGCAGGATCGTCGAGATCCGACCGAGCCGAACGGCATCGATGCCGGTGTGGCCGTTCTCCATTGCGCTCAGGGTGGCCGGGCTGATCTCCAGCGCGGCGGCCAGTTTGCGAAGGGACAGCCCGCGGGTGGCGCGAACCTGACGTACGCGGGCGCCCATGGCGACACGCGCATCGGAATCCGACAGTGAAACGACCTCCGTGTTCAGTAAATCTGAACGCGATGGTATCACTGCGACGTACCGGGTCGTCGGCTCCGGCAAACCGACATGGTCGATCCTGACGTAGCCATTCGTCCCGTCGTGAACGACCAGCTAACCGAGGTGCGGCACCGACTCAATCCACCGACCGCAACCCGGCCAATGCGGTGGCCCAGCCCTGGGCGAGGCACCACCGGTCCGAGGATGCGGTGATGATCCGGCAGCCGCGGTCCAGCCACGCCTGGGCCCCGTCGGCGATTCGGGTCACCTCGTCGAACAACACGGCCACCGTCTCGACGCCGGCCGCGGTCGCCGCCGCGGTCACCCGCGCGAGCCCGGCGACCACGTCGGGGTGCGTGACGTCACCGTCGAGGCCCAGGGCCATGGCCAGATCGAACGGGCCGAGCACGACGGCGTGCAGGCCCGTCGCGACGATCTTCTCGATGTTCTCCACGGCGTCCGGCGTCTCGATCAGGCCCCACACCATGACCTGCTCGTCGGCCCAGGATCGGTATTCCGCCCACGGGATCGCACCGTGAGCGGTCGCCGGAACGGTGGGGCACGCGCCCCGGGTGCCATCCGGCGCGTATCTGGCGGCCTCGACGACGGCCCGCGCGTCGTCGGCCGTGCGCAGGTCGGGTGCCAGGATGCCGTGGGCGCCCGCGTCGAGCAGGTGCCCGACCAGCCGGGGCGACGAATCGGGCAGCCGCACCACGGGCGACGCACCGTAGGCGTGGATTCCGCGCAGCAGGGTGGCGGCCTCGGAGACCGAATGCGGGCCGTGTTGCATATCGACGACCACAAAGTCGAAGCCGGTCGCGGCGGCCGCCTCGCACGCTTCGGCACTGCGGGTCTGCACCCAGGTACCCCACGCCGGGCGGCCCGCGGCGAGGGCGGCGCGCACCCGGTTCGGGGTCGGATCAATAGGCACGGCAACTCCTTTGTCGGTGGCGGTCACAGGGCAACGACCGGCACGACGCCGGGCGCGGTGGTGTTGGTCAGCACCGCGTGCCAGACCTGTTCCAGCGCCGCGGCTCCGGTCGCGTGTTCGAGCTCGACGGCGGCCGCCAGCGCGGGCAACGCGGCCCGGTAGTCGGTGCTGAATCTCTTGTGCAGAACGCCTGGACCCCATTGCTTTCCGCGAGCCGTGAGATGCTCCGGTGCGAACCAGAATTCCGGTTGGTGAGTGGCGACGGTCTCGGGAATGCCTTCGTGATGGGTCAGCCCGACCGCCACCTCGCGCACCAGCGTGGGACCCAGGCCGGACCGCAGGACGGCGCGGATCTCGGAGCTGCCGGCCAGATCGATGTACAGGCTGGTGCCGACCGGCGTCAGCGCATCCAGGTCGTCATAGGGGATCACCTCGTCGTAGACCGCCAGCTTGGCGACATAGTCCCGGTTGGCCTTGGAGGTCAGTCCGACCAGCCGGGTCCGGCCGGGCCGGCCCGACAGCAGCAGCGCGGTCCCGTAAGCGGTCTTGCTGGACGCCGACGACATCAGAATCCGGTCGACGCCGAGGGATTCGACCGTGCCCAGCCAGTCCGCCAGTGCCCACGACGTGATGAACAGCGGCCGGAACACGACCTGGAGGTCCTCGCGATGCGGTGGAAACCAGCTCGGGTCGTGGGTGGTGGTCAGATAGTTGTTGTACGACGGCGGCAGCTCCCCGCGGACACCGCCGGTATCGCGGAACCGCCCGGCGGCGACGAGCTTCGGCAGGACCGCGGCGTGGCTGGCGGAGGGCACGAAACCATAGACCCGGGTGCCGGGCTCGACCCCCTCCGCACGGCTGGCCACCACATCGGCGAAGCCCCACATCGGGGTCAGGCCCCAACCCGGTTCGTCGATCGGGAAGAAGTCCCAGTACCGCAGCCGCTCACCGAGTTCGGCGTAGGCGGTGGTGTTGGCGGTGACCGCGACCAGGCTGGTGCGCAGGACTGCCTGCCCGGCCGCAGGTTCGGGAACGGCGGTCTCGTGCAGCCGGGTCCGGCCGGGGTCGGTCCGGTCGACGCGCAGCTGCCAGCCGCGCTCACCGTGTGTTGTCGTGCCCAAGTTACCGGCGCGCTTTCTCGACGGCGGCCAGTAGGTCGTCCATCACGTCGGCGCCGAACGTATCCCTGGCCTGCTCGTAGATCGGCTGTACGCTGTCCCGCCATTTGGCCAGGTCGGCGTCGGAGAGCGTGGTCACCTCGACGGTCCCGGCGATCTCGTCGAGGGCGGCCTGTGTGCTCGCCCGCGAGGCGGTGCGCTGGGCGAGGCTGGCCTTCTCGGCCTCCTCCTGCAGGATTGCCTGCTGTTCCGGCGACATGGTGTCCCAGGTGAGCTGCGAGACGCAGAAGACCGCCGTCGAATATGTGTAGCGGGTGTCGGTGAGGAAGGGCTGGACTTCGGCGAAGTTGGAATCGCGGAACAGCATGACACCGTTCTCCTGGCCGTCCACCGTGCCCTGTTCCAGCGCCGTGTACAGCTCGGGGAACGGGATCGCGGTGGCCTGTGCCTTCCAGTTGCCGAAGATCGAGATCAGCAGGTCGGAGCTGGGCACCCGGATTTTGAGGCCCGCGACGTCGGCGGGCGTGCGCACCGGACGGGCACTGTTGCTCAGTGCCCGGAAGCCGTTCTCGACGAACTCCAGGCCGTGAATCCCGTTCTGCGCCAAAGTCTCCTTGTCGAAGTTGGCGATGTAGCCGTCGCCGAAGAAGAGTGCGTCGGCCTCCTCGTCGGTGCTGACCAGATAGGGCAGATTACCCAGCTGCACCCGGGTGCCGAAGCCGCTCGATCCCTGGCTGAGGATGGCCGCCTCCTGGCTTCCGCTGTTCAATGCGGTGGCCATCTCTTCGTCGCTGCCGATCTGTCCACCGGGGAAGACGTTCACGGTGAGCGAGCCATTCGATCTCTCGGCCACCGCCGCGGCGAATGCATCTGCGGCGTTGTCGATTTCAGAGCCATCGGGGAACACGTGCCCGAGGTTCATGGCGACCGGGGGCCCGGCGGCATTCCCGGCGCCGGTACCGCCGCCACCTCCGCAGGCGGCGAGGAACAGGCCGGCGGTGGCGATCAGTGCCGCGGCGCGGCGGGCTCGGGTGATCTTCACGGGCGCTTCTCCTTCGGTGATCTGGCCGGGTGAGCGTTGGGCGCGCTCATCGGAAGAACAGGACCATGTCGGGTAGCAGGTTGACCAGGATGAGGACCGGTACCGCGGCACACAGCAGGAAGATGAGTGTCGGTTTGGTCATCCGGGCGAACGAGGCTGAGCAGACCTTGGCCGCCACGAACAGATTGGGGGCCATCGGTGGGGTCGACAGCGAGATCCCCATGTTGACCACCATGATCGTCCCGAAATGGACCGGGTCGATGCCGAGCTGCACCGCGATCGGCACCAGTAACGGAGCCAGGATGATGATTGTGGTGTTCTCTTCGACGAACAGTGCGACTGCGGCGATCACGATGTTGGCCAGGACCAGGAACACCAACGTGTTGGAGGCGTGGGCGGCCACCCATTCGGCCAGGGCGGCGTTGACCCTGGACAGGGTGAGCCAGCGGGAGAACAGGGTGCCGGCCGCCAGGATGATGAGCAGCCCGGCGGTGGTGACCGCGGCCTCCCGCAGCGTGCGGGCGAACTGTGGCACGGTGAGCGAGCGGTACACCACGAAGCCGAGGAGAAGCGCTGCCACACAGGATATTGCGCCGGCTTCGGTCGGTGTGAAGATTCCGCCGTAGATGCCGCCGAGCACCAGCACCGGCAGTAGCAGGGCCGGTACCGCGGGCGGGAAGGTGCGGCGTATCCGCCGCTGTTCGCGTTGGGTGCCGTCGAGTTGGTTGTCCCGCATGATGTTGGGCATCCGCCGGGCGATGACCAGATGCACGACGGTCAGGGTCGCTATCAGCAGGACGCCCGCGCTGATTCCGGACAGGAACAGATCGCCGATCGAGGTGCCGGTGGCGATCCCGTACACGACCATCGGGATGCTCGGCGGCAACAGGATGCCGAGGGTGCCGGACACCGCAGTCAACGCGCCGATGTACTGCGTCGGGTAACCGTCGCGCCGCATCTCGGGGGACAGGATCGACCCCATGGCCGACACGGTGGCCACCGATGAGCCGGAGATGGCGCCGAACACGGCGCTGGCGTAGATCATCGTGAGCCCGGCGCCGCCCCTGATCCAGCCCGTGAAGGATCCGACGAACCGGACCAGTCGGGTGGACACACCTGTGTGCTTCATCAGCACGCCGGCCAGCAGGAAGAACGGAACCGCCATCAGCGGAAAGGAATCCATGCCGGCGAACATGATGGCGGGTACGGATTGCAGGTTCTGGCCCAGCGAGTCCAGCCCGATCACCGACGCGAGTCCGAAGGCGGCGAACACCGCTACGCCGGCGAGCAGCAACAGAACGGCGAGCAGAATCGGAACGGCGATGACCATGGTTGCTGTCGGTGTCCTTTCCGGCGCGTCGAGCTCGGGGCGGGTGGTTCGGGGTCGTCGGTTCAGGTTCCCGGGACGGTGAGGTTCCCCGGGACCTTGTCCTCATCCGGATTACCGGTCACGCGTCGGACCAGAATGCACGCGCAGACCAGGGCGGCCAGCGATGAACCGATCAGGATCGGAAGTCGCGACCATAAGATCCGCAGCCCGAGCGCCGGTGACTGCTGCTGCGAATGCCACAGGCTGACCACGAATTCGTAGGCCAGCGCACTCAGCACCACGAGGAAGACGAGTTCCATCAAGAGGGCGGCCCTGGCCAGCCACTCCCTGGCCCGGACATTGCGGATGAACTCGTTCGCCACGTCGAGCTTGATGTGCTCGGAATAGCGAGCCAGCACCGGAAGACCGAGGAAGACCATCGTGACCATGGACAGTCTCGCGAGTTCTTCGGATCCGCCCACCAGAAAGTGCAGCCAGTATCGGGAGGCCACCTGGAGGGTGACCGCGGCCAGCATCAGCAGCAGCATCGCCGCGACGGTCCAGGCGCAGACCCGCGCGATCGTCGTGCTGACAACGTCGAGGGATCGGTCGAGCTTGGCGAGCCGCGGTGAGGGCGTGGTGCGGGGTGTCGGGACAACGCCCGCGTCGACGGTTTCGGTAGAGCCGGGGGACTCGGGCACTTTCACGCCTCCTTTCCGACTTAGCGATCGCTCGGGCAGTGGTTAGTAATACTGACACTTTCAGACGGGTAGTGTGCTGTCAATCACGACAAAGCACGGGAAATGCCAGCAATTCGCGGTGAAGCGGCATACTACAGTTGATGGTTCAGTGCACCGGCCCGAGCGATATGCGGGTTAGAGTGTTTACCTTTACCGAACATTCCGAGGAGGCTTGATGTCCCAGAGCCCCGTGTCCGCCAGCGAGGCGGAACTGGCGATGGCCTTGGGCGCGAGGATCCGGCAGATCCGGGGGATGCGCGGCCTGACCCTGCGGGAGCTGGCCACCCACCTCGGGGTCAGCCCGGCCACGGTGAGCGCGGTCGAACATGGCCGCACCGGCATCAGCGCCATCCGCCTCACCGAGATCGCCCGACTACTCGAGGTGTCCGCCGCCGAACTTCTCGCGCCGACCTCGGGTGGGGACACGGCCGTCGCAACCCCTGGTCCCCAGACCCTGTCGGACTGGCGGCGGTACGATCCGCTCAGCCTCGACGCGCCACTGATGGCCGCACTGGAGGCGTTCCTCGAGGTCGGCTACCACGGGTCCACCGTGCGCGATATCGCTCGCCGGGCCGAACTGTCGGTACCTGGGATCTACCACCACTATTCGAGCAAGCAGGAGATGCTGCTCAAGATCCTTGACCTCACCATGATCGATCTGATCCACCGGTGCGAGCTGGTGCTGGCCGAGGCCCAGAGCACCTTCGACCGGTTCTGTCTGCTGATCGAAAACCTGGCGCTGTTCCACACCCACCGGCGCGAGTTGGGCTTCATCGGTGCCAGCGAGATGCGGAGCCTGGAGGAGCCGGGGCGTGAGCGAATCGTCGAGATGCGCAAGCAGATCCAAGACTACGTCGACGATGAGGTGGTACGCGGGCACGAAGCGGGCCTGTTCGCGGTGGACGCCCCGCGCGAGGCCGCTCGGGCGGTGGTGACGATGTGTACCGGTCTGGCCCAGTGGTATTCGACGTCCGGACCGGCCTCCGCCGAACAGATCGCCCGGTGGTACGTCGGGTTCGCCTTGGACGTCGTCCGTTACCAGGGCTGACGGTGGTGCCATGACTGCAACCGATCTCGGGTCGACTGTCGGGCCCGTTGCCGGAAACCTGTGGGATGTCTTCCGTCATGCCCTCGACCTGCACGCCGGGCGGCCCGCGTTGCACTTCCCGGAGCTGACGTGGACGTACGCCGATCTGGGGCGCGCGGTCGGTCATATCGCAGATCTGCTGCGCGCCGCCGGGGTCGGCCGCGGGGACCGCGTGATCATCCTGCTCGGCAACGGCCCCGGCTTCCCCGCGACGGATCTGGCGGTGATGGCGCTCGGTGCGGTGAAGGTCCCGTTGAACGCCATGCTGTCGGCCCCGGAGGTTACGACGATCGCCGGACTGGTTGACTCCTCCTGTGTCGTCGTCGACGACGAGTTGGCCCCGCTGGCTGCGGGGGTCCCGGCGTCCGTTGCGCGAGTCTCCCTGCACCGGGGCTGGACCGATGCGGTCGGGGCCGACCGGGTGCTCGAACCGGGCCACGATCTCGGCGCCGATGCACCGGCGGCCGTGTATATGTCCGGAGGGACCACCGGAAAGCCCAAAGGCATTGTGCACTCGCAGCATTCGGTGGTGCAGAACCTGTGGTCCCACCTGATCGAGGCGGGAATCGGTCGCGACGACCTGCTGCTGCTGACCACTCCGCTGGCCCACTCCGCCGGGCTGTTCACCGCCGCAGGCATTCTCCGCGGTGCGGAGTTGGTGATCGAGCCGGGCTTCGACGCGGACCGCTGGATCGACCTGGTCGACGCGCACGGGGCGACGTGGTCCTACGGTGTTCCGACCATGGTGCGCCGGATCGTCGATGCGGCGCGTCGACGGCGCTGGGCGAGCGACTCGATACGAACCTTCCAGTACGGTTCGGCCCCGATGTCGCCGGGTCTGCTGACCGAGGCCATGGACCTGTTCGGGCCGGTCCTGCAGCAGTTGTATGCCCAGACCGAATGTCCCCAGTTCGCCACGCTGTTGCGCAAGGAGGACCACGCGCGTGCGTTGTCCGAACCCGGGCTGCTGTCTTCGGTGGGTCGGGCGGTGACCATGTGCGCCGTCTCCGTTCGGTCCGACGACGGAACCCGTTGCCGGACAGGTGAGGTCGGGGAGGTCTGTGTGAGCAGCCCGTATGTCATGACGGGTTACTGGCGTGATGACGTCAGCTACCGCAAGCGATTCCACGGCGGATGGCTGCGCACCGGTGATGTCGGCCGAATGGACGATGAGGGCTACCTGTATCTCGTGGACCGGCTCGCGGATATGATCATCACCGGCGGGATGAACGTCTACTGTGTGGAGGTCGAGGCGGCCCTGTCGACCCATCCCGCGGTCGCGCAAGC
>NZ_JBSFPX010000098.1:0-25225 GCF_053588415.1 Mycobacterium sp. NPDC003449 | reverse complement strand
GATATCGCCGCCACGTACCCGCGCGGAGAATCCGCCGAAGGTCACCTCGACCGTGGCCCGTTCGCCCGGATTGGCGACCAGCCGGTTGGCCAGGGTGTGCGATCTCCGGTCGGCCGCTCCGGACCGGGTGACGCCGAGATTGGCCATGCCCGGCCTGCCGAGATCCTCGACGAGGGCCAGTGGGCCGGTACGCAGAATCTCCAATGTCGTGGTCATGGTGGCCTCCTCGCCGATTATCCGATCGCCCGGAACTGGACCCACATCCCTGGGGTGAGCAGTGACGGCTTGTCGCGGTGCGCGTCGAACAGGACGGCGTCGCTGTGTCCGATCAGCTGCCACCCGCCGGGGGACTGCCGCGGATAGATCCCGCTGAACTCACCGGCGAGCGCCACCGCCCCGGCGGGCACGCTGGTCCGGGGTTCGGCCTGGCGCGGCACCCGCAGCCGGTCGTCGCCATCCACCAGGTAGGCGAAACCCGGTGCGAAACCGCAGAATCCCACCCGCCACGGCCGGCCGGTGTGGGCCGCGACCACCTGGGCCGGGGTCAGTCCGGTCAGCGCCGCCACCTCGTGCAGGTCGGCGCCGTCGTAGACCACGTCGATCGTCACGTCCGGCGTCACGCCGGCGGGATCGGTGACCGGCGCGGGTTGCGGGCGGACCTTGCGCAGCCGTTGCCGCGTCGGCGCCTGGTAGCCCGGTCCGGCCAGCTTGACCAGGATCGTGCGCGAAGCCGGGACGATGTCGATCACCCCGGGCAGTTCGGCCGCCTGCAGGGCGGCGGTCCACGTCAAAACCTCGGCGGTGCTGTCGAACTCGAGCAGCAGCGCCTGATCGCCATAGTCATGCACGGCTCCGAGAGCCGTCGCATCCATCACATCCGAAGCCACACTCATGCCCCGAACCTACCCGCGAGTAGCCAACGGATGCCGCAGTCTGCGAGCCTTGCCAGAGCTGCCTTATGGAAGCCTCACACGGCGAGCTGATATGTCGGTTCGCGGCGCTTGACGAAGGCGATCACCCGATAGGTGACGGGCAGCATGACGATCTCGACGGCGGTCTTGTAGAACCAGCCCAGCGCGGTGTAGGTGACGAAGTCGCCGAAGGTGCTGATCCCGATCGCGCTCGCCGCGATGGCGCAGAACACCAGGGTGTCGCCGAGTTGGCCGGCGAACGTCGACCCGATCAGGCGCGCCCACAGGTGCTTCTCCTTGGTGCGCTCCTTGATGGCCACCACGACCCACGCGTTGATCGTCTGCCCGACGATGAATCCGGCCAGGCCGGCCACGATCAGCTGGGTGTAGGCATGTACGACGTTCTCGAAATGTTCCTGGTTGGCGTAGAAATCGGCGGCGGGCAGGTAGACGGTCACCCAGAACGCGAAGGCCGCAAGGGCGTTCATCGCGAAACCGAGGAAGATCGCCCGGCGGGCGGCCCTGAAGCCGTACACCTCGGAGAGCACATCGCCGATCACATAGGTGAGCGGGAAGACGATGAACCCGCCGTCGGTGATGATCGGGCCGAACGCGACCCCCTTGGTGGCGGTGACGTTGGAGATGATCACCAGGGCGGTGAAGACCGCGACGAACATCGGATAGTAGGCCGATCCGATGCTGGCGCTGCCGCGGTGTTCAGGGTGTTCCTGGGTGCTTGTCACGCCGATATGTTCTCAGGTGGACCTGCTGTCCGGTTAAACCGTGCCCTTCGTACGTGGGATCTCGGTGTCAGGCCAGCGCACGGGCCAGCAGCGGCGGGAGTTGATCGGCGACCAGCGGATAGGACAACGGCGAGGCGAAGGCGATGGCGCCGGCCAGGTCCTTGGTGGTGAAGACGTTTCGCTGGGCCGTGGTGGCCCGCAACCCGGCGATGGTCGGATCGGCCAGCAGGGCGTCGCGTTCCTGATCGCTCTCGGTGGTCCAGATCAGCACGTCGGCGCCGTCGAGCACGGCGGCCATCCGGTCGCGGGGGATGAGTTCGTCGACCTCGGGGATGCTGAAGCCCATTTCGGTGAGGAAGTCGGTGCGCCACCCGGCCGGGCGGGCCTGCACGCTGTCGCGGAACAGGGTGCCGCCCAGCAGCAGGGCCCGCTTGCCCGCGAACTGCGGGTTGTCGGTGGCGACGGTCTTGAACCGGTCCCCGATCCCGTTGACCAGGCCGGTCATCTCGTCGTTCTTGAACACCGCCTGGCCGATGGTGGTGGCCTGGTCCTTCCACGGTTCGAAGAACGCGGCCTGCCCGGTCTGGGCGATCGTCGGTGCGATCTCGGAGAGTTTGGCGTACGTGTCGGCGTCCAGTCCGGCGTTGGTGGCGACGATCAGGTCGGGTTTCAGCGCGGCGATCTTGTCGACCTGGATCCCGTTGGTCAGGCTGAGGACGGCGGGCTGGGCGCCGGCCAGCCTGGGCTGGGCCCACGGCCACACCGCGAACGGCTGCTCGCCGAACCATTCGGTCACCGCGATCGGGACCACGCCGAGCGCCAGCAGGTCGTCCTGTTCGGTGAACCCGGCGCTCACCACACGTTGCGGCGGTCCGGGGATCTTCGTCTCGCCGAAGGCGTGGTGCACGGTGACCGATCCGTCTTTGGCGACCTCGCCGGGTTTCTCCGTGCCGCAGGCGGCGACGAACGCCATACCGGCGGTGATTGCCAGGAATCCCCGTCGTGACAAGGTGGTCGGCACTTAGCCAGGGTAACTGTTAACTGGCGGCGCCGTCGAACACCACCCCGAACAGCACGGCCGCAAGCCCGAGCGCCACCACGATGTTCACCACGGTCGCCGAGGCGAACAACGCGACGGGCCGCCAACCGGCCTCACGCAGCCCGCGCAGCGAGAACTCCAGGCCGATCGCCACGAACGCGAAGATCAGAAACCAGGTGCGCAGGTCGTTGACGGTCGAGATGGTCGCCGCGCCCGCTTTGCCCGTGGCCTGCAGATACAGCGTGCCGACGATCGAGGCGACGATGAAGCCGAGGACGAACTTGGGGAAGCGGTCCCAGAATTCCCGGACCGACGGCCGGGCTTCGGTCGCGCTCCTGCGTTCGACCTTCAGGGCGAAGTAGGCGGTCAGGGCGATGGCGACGAACCCGATCAGCGCATTCTGGGTGGTCTTGACGATCGTCGCGATCTGCAGCGCATCCTCTCCGGCGATGGCACCCGCGGCGGCGACGGCCGCGGTGGTGTCGATGTTGCCGCCGATCCAGGCGCCCGCGACGGCATCGGACAGTCCGAACGCGTCGGCCAGCCAGGGCAGCAGGAAGATCGACGGCAGCGCGAAGACGATGACCAGCGAGGCGGCGTAGGCCAACTGCTCCTTTTTGGCCTGGACGGCCCCCGCCGCGGCGATGGCCGCGCTGACGCCGCAGATCGACACCGCGGAGGCGAGCAGCGCCCGCAACTTGTCCTCAAGGCCCAGCCGGCCGCCCAGCCACCAGGTGAAGCCGAACACGATCGAGATCAGCAGCAGCGCCTGAATGATCGCCGGGCCCGCCGCGGTGACAAGGAGTTTGAGGTTGATCGACGCGCCGAGCAGCACCAGCCCGGTCTTGATGAAGAACTCGGTGCGGAAGCCTCGGGCCAGTGCGTCGCGGAGCCCGAGTCTGCTCAGGATCACGTTGCCGAGCAGGCCCAGAGCGATTGCGTAGACCGGGAATTCGATCGACTTGGCCACCTTCGCGAACGGTGTGCCGGTCGCCCACTGCGGCACCTGCTGCTCCAGGAAGCGGGTGGCGGCACCGAGCACGACGACGACGAGCACACCGGCGACGGCGTAGCCGAGGCCCGAAACGCGTTCGCCGGTGGGCGCTTCGGTGCGCTGCTCGGTCACGGGACCACGCTGCCGGGGATCGCGCCGAGCAGGACAAGGGCCAGCAGCGCGAGGCCGACGATGACGGCGAGCCAGTCTTCGTTCACGCGCGACACGGTAGGTGCGAATCGGCGCGGTGGGGACGGTTGCGATCAGGGAGAGTCGATCACGGGCCGGTCAGTCCGCGCAGCAGGACGGCCAGGCCGAACTCGAAGGCGTCGTCGGCCCTGGCGGGTTTGGGCGCGCCAGTGGCCAGTGCCGCGGCCAGTTGCGGGCCGACCTCGGTCCCGGACTGCCAGGGCGCCTCGGGGGCGGCCAGGTCGAGCGCGGAGCCCAGGACGTAGTTGTCGAACAGGGTGATGATCCGCAGCGTGTCGGCGGGGTCGAAGCCGGCCCGGGTCAGGGTGACGGCCAGCGCGTTGTACATCGTGAACGCCTGGGAGCTGTTGACCGCGTGGGCGGTGAGCAGCGGAATCAGCCGCGGATAGCGGGCGTAGCTGCGCCGGTAGGACCGCAGCACGTCGGCCACGATATCGGCCCACGGCCGGTCGGTGTCGATATCGGGCAGGTCGACCTCGGACATCGCGCGCTCGCGCAGCAGTTCGACGATCTGCTCCCGTCCGGACACGTGGTTGTACAGCGAGGACGGGCTGACGCCGAGTCTGCGGGCCAGCTCGGGGATGGTGAATCCGCCGGTGGCGCTGACCAGATCCATTGCCGCGCAGGCGATTCGTTCCGTCGACAGGATCGGTGCCGGTGGCCGCCCCATATCGGTCCCCCTCGATTTTCGCCCCACCTCTTTACAGCGGGGTGGTCTCCATCACACAATAAACGAAATGCATTCGTTTTAGGAGTCCGGATGATCACCCTGACCGCCACCGCCCCCGAACCGCTGTCCCGCAGCAGTGCGTCGCCGCGGCCGCCACTGCGGGTGGGGCTGGTGCAACACCGCTGGCGGCCCGACGCCGATGAGCTCGCCAAGGTGCTCCGCGACGGCATCGACCGGGCCGCGGGCGCGGGGGCCACCGCGGTGTTCCTGCCCGAGATCACCCTGCTGCGCTATCCGGCCGACACCCCGGCCGGGCCCAACCCTGGCGAGGGGGCCGAGGACCTCACCGGCGGGCCGACCTACGCGCTGGCGGCCGAGGCGGCGCGGGCCAACGGGATCTTCGTCCACGCCTCGCTCTACGAGAAGGCGCCGGCCGCAGACGGTCTCGGCTACAACACGGCGATCCTGGTTTCCCCGTCCGGGGAGCTGGCCGGGCGCACCCGCAAGATGCACATCCCGATCTCGGCGGGCTACTACGAGGACACCTATTTTCGTCCCGGCCCGGCCGACGGTGATCCCTACCCCGTCTACGAGCCCGACGGGCTGGGCGCCCGGATCGGCCTGCCCACCTGCTGGGACGAGTGGTTCCCCGAGGTGGCCCGCAGCTACGCGCTGGGGGGCGCCGAGATCGTGGTCTACCCGACCGCGATCGGCTCGGAACCGGTGTTCCCGGCTTTCGACACCCAGCCGTTGTGGCAGCAGGTGATCGTCGCCAACGGCATCGGCAGCGGCCTGTTCATGGTGGTGCCCAACCGGACCGGCGATGAGGGCACCGTCTCGTTCTACGGGTCGTCGTTCATCTCCGACCCGTACGGCCGGGTCCTGGTGCAGGCCCCGCGCGATCAGGAGGCGGTGCTGGTCGCCGATCTCGACCTGGATCAGCGACGTGACTGGCTGGAACTCTTCCCGTTCCTGCTCACCCGGCGCCCGGACAGCTACGGGCCGCTGACCGCCCCGGTCGACCCGGCCCGGCCGTATGGTGCCGGCCACCCGGCCACGGCCGTAGTGAAATAGGAACGGTGAAATGTCCTCGTATCTGATGCCCGCCGAGGGCGCGTCGCAGGACCGGGTCTGGATGGCCTATCCCTGTGCGGGCTATTCGCTCGGCGATACCGATCAGGCCCGGCACGAGGCCCGGTCCACCTGGGCGGCCGTCGCGCACGCGGTGGCCCGGTTCGAACCGGTGACCATGCTGGTCGATCCCGCTGAGCTGGCCGTCGCGAAACGGTATGTGTCCCGTGACGTTGAGCTCGTCGAGGCGCCGCTCAACGACGCCTGGATGCGCGATATCGGCCCGACCTTCGTGCACGCCGACGACGGCTCGGTGGCCGCGGTGGACTGGACGTTCAACGGCTGGGGCGCGCAGGACTGGGCGCGCTGGGACCGTGACGCGAAGATCGGTACGGCGGTGGCGGAGCTCGCCGGGGTCCCCGTCGTGCCGTCGGCACTTGTCAATGAGGGCGGCGGTATTCACGTCGACGGCGACGGCACCGTGCTGGTGACCGAGACCGTGCAACTGGATCCCGGCCGCAACCCCGACGCCACCAGGGCCGGTGTGGAAGCCGAGCTGGCCCGCACCATCGGGGCCACCGATGTGGTGTGGCTGCCGCGCGGGCTGACCCGCGACGCCCAGCGTTACGGCACCCGCGGCCACGTCGATATCGTGGCCGCGTTCACTGCCCCCGGCCGGGTCCTGCTGCACACCCAGCTCGCCGAGTCGCACCCGGACAACCTGGTGTGCAGGGAGATTCGGGCCGCCCTCGACGGCCGGTTCGAGGTCGTCGAGGTGCCCGCGCCGAGCGTCCTCACCGATGCCGACGGCTACGTCGACTACAGCTACATCAACCACCTGGTGGTCAACGGCGGGGTGATCGCCTGCGGTTTCGGCGATCCCCGCGATGCCGATGCGGCCGCGATCCTGGCCGAGCAGTACCCGGGCCGCGAGGTCGTCACGGTCGATGCCCGGCCGTTGTTCGAGCGGGGCGGCGGCATCCACTGCATCACCCAGCAGCAGCCGGCACCGATTACCGCGCGCGGGGACCATGACCGCGCGTAATCTGCCGACCGTGCCCGGGCATCCGTCGACCCTGTTCCACGGTGGCGTGATCTGGACGCCGGCCGCCACGACCGATGCCGTGTTGATCGCCGACGGTGTGGTGGCGGCGGTCGGCGAGCAGGCCCTGGCGCGCGACGCCGACGAGCGTGTCGATCTGGACGGTGGCTTCCTGATGCCCTCGTTCGGGGACGGCCACGCCCATCCGCTGTTCGGCGGCCTGGAGTCGGCGGGGCCGGCGGTGCGGCCGTGTCAGTCGGTCGACGAAATAGTCCTGGCGGTCAAGGAATTCGCGGTCGCCCACCCCGACCAGGACTGGATCGTCGGCGCATCCTACGACGGCAGCCTTGCGCCCGGCGGGCTGTTCGACGCCCGCTGGCTGGACGCGGCGGTGCCGGACCGGCCGGTGGTGCTGCGGGCCTGGGATTACCACACCTTCTGGGTCAACTCGGTGGCACTGCGGCGCGCCGGGATCACCGCCGACACACCCGAACCGGCGCTGGGCGAGATTCCGCGCCGCGACGACGGATCACCGCTCGGCACGCTGCGCGAATGGGGCGCCACCGATCTCATCACCGCGGTGATGCCGGTTCGCGACGAGGACACCCGGATCGCCGCCCTGGGCACCGCGGCCGACTACTACCTGGCCCGCGGCGTGACCTGGGTGCAGGACGCCTGGGTCGAGCCCGCCGAACTCGACACCTACCTCGCCGCGGCCGAACGCGGCGCCCTGCGCATGCGGTTCAACCTGGCGTTCTACGCCGATCCGCGCCATTTCGACTCGCAGATCACGCGATACGCGGCAGCCAGGGACCGGGTGCGGGCCGCGAACTCACCGTTGCTGACCGCGCAGACCGTGAAGTTCTTCGCCGACGGTGTGGTGGAGAACGAGACCGGTGCGCTGCTACAGCCGTACTGCTCGGGCCTGCACAACCATTCCGGAGGGCAGGAGCGCAGCGACCGGGGAGAAAACACAGGCATGCGGCTGTGGGAGGGTGACGCGCTGGCCGAGGCGGCCCGGCAGGTCGACGAACTGGGCCTGCAGATCCACATCCACGCCATCGGCGATGCCGCGGTCCGCCAGGCGCTGGACGCCGTCGAATATGTGGTGCGGCACAACGGTCCCCGGGACCGGCGGCCGGTCATCGCGCATGCCCAGCTGGTGGACGACGAGGATCTGGGCCGCTTCGCCGAGCTCGGGGTGATCCCGAACATGCAGCCGCTGTGGGCGCAGCAGGACGCGTTGATGACCGTGCTGACCGTTCCCCGCCTCGGGGTGCGGCGGTCGGAGCGGCAGTACCGGATGCGCACCTTGGAGAACTCCGGGGCGGCCCTGGCCTTCGGGTCGGACTGGCCGGTGTCCTCGGGGGCACCGCTGGACGGTATCGCGGTCGCCGCGTCCCGGCGCACCGCAGACGGTGAACCAGCGGGTGGTTGGACGCCCGAGGAGATCCTTCCGATCGAGCCGGCCCTGGCCTCCTATACCGGGGCGGTGGCGTATCAGGCGTTCGCCGAGGCGAATTGGGGCTGGATCGCACCCGGTGCGAGCGCCGACCTGGTGTGGCTGGACCGCGACCCCCGTTACGTGCCCCCGTTGGAGCTGCCGGCCGTGCGGGTGCGCGCGACCTACCTACGGGGCAGACAGGTGTATTCAGCCGTGGACGGAAGGACCTGATATGTCGGATACCGCCGAGGCCACCGAGGGGCGGCTGCGCCGGGCTCTGGGCCTGCCGTCGCTGGTGTTGTTCGGTCTGGTCTACATGGTCCCGCTCACGGTGTTCACCACCTACGGCATCGTCACCCAGACCACCGGCGGCAGGCTGCCGCTCGCCTACCTGGTCACCCTGGCGGCCATGGTGTTCACCGCACGGTCCTATGCCCGGATGGCGGTGGCGTATCCGGTCGCCGGATCGGCATACACCTACGCGCAGAGGTCTTTCGGCGCCCCCGTCGGGTTCCTCGCCGGGTGGTCGCTGTTGCTGGATTACCTGTTTCTGCCGATGATCAACTATCTGGTGATCGGCATTTACCTGCAGGCTGCCGTCCCGGCGGTTCCGGCGTGGGTGTTCGTGCTGGTGTCGATCGCCGTGGTCACGGTGCTCAACATCGTCGGCATCGTGTCGGTGGCCCGGGCGAACTTCCTGATCATCGCGGTGCAGGCGATTTTCATCGTCACCTTCGTGGCGCTGGCCTGCTCGAAGTTGTTCAGCGTCGGCACGGTGGACCTGGCGGCACCGTTTGCCGGTGACGGCGGCGCACCCGGCTTCAGCCCGATCTTCGCGGGCGCGGCGATCCTGTGTTTGTCGTTCCTCGGATTCGACGCCGTATCCACGCTGTCCGAAGAGGCCAAGGACGCCAAACGGTCGGTGCCGCAGGCGATCATGATCGCCACGCTGGTGTCGGGGTTGATCTTCGTGGTGCTGTCCTATCTGGGTCAGCTGGTGTTCCCGTCCAACCAGTTCACCGACGTGGATTCCGGCTCGTTGGACGTGATGGTGACAGCGGGCGGGCATTTCCTGGAGACCTTCTTCACCGCGGCGTACGTGGCGGGCGCGCTCGGGTCGGCGATCACCTCGCAGGCGTCGGTGGCCCGGATTCTCTACGCGATGGGGCGGGACGGGATTCTGCCGCGCTCGGTGTTCGGGCATGTCTCGGTGCGGTTCTCCACCCCGGTGTACGCGATCCTGGTGGTGTCGGTGGTGTCGCTGCTGGCGATGGTGATCGACCTCGAGACGCTGGCCTCGCTGATCAGTTTCGGTGCGCTGGTGGCGTTCTCGGCGGTCAACCTGTCGGTCATCAAGCACTATTTCGTGGATCGGCGGGAGCGTGAGGGCGGTCAGCTGGTCAACAGTCTGGTGCTGCCCTTGATCGGGTTCGTGCTGACCCTGTGGTTGTGGACCAGCCTGTCCGGGCTCACGCTGATCATCGGGTTGTGTTGGTTGGCGGTCGGTTTCGTCTGGCTGGCCGGGGTCACCCGCGGATTCCGGCACCCCACACCGGTGCTGGACCTGAAGGAGTGAGCTAGGGGCCGAGCGCCAGTTTCAGGGCCCGGTGTACCGCGTCGCGGTCACCCTCGATCCGCGAATTATCGAGCAGATCAAGCCGTTTCCACAGCCCGAGGTAGAGGTCCGCGGCGGTCGCGGTCACGGTGGCGGTGGGCTCGCCATCGCCGATGGTCCACTCGTCGCCGGTGTCGGTGGTCCGGAACCGGATCGGGTCGGCGACCGGTTCGGAGCGGCCGAGCCGGACCTGGCGCGGGTACATGATGGACAGGATCTCGTCGGCTCCGTCGGCGGCGAATGCGGGATCCAATTCGGGGTCGGTGCCCAGGGCCCGGTGCAGGTCGGCGTGGTGCACGGCATGCTCGTGGGCCTGGCGCCGGATCCAGAACCCGGCCCGCCGCGGCTTGGGCCCCAGACCCCAGCAGGGTTCGTCGGCGTCGATGGCGCGCATCGCGGTCAGGTAGTCGGGGATGCCGTCGATGAAGTCGGCGACCGCCTGGGTGGGATCGGTGGCCGGGTCGGGTATCTGACCCACCTCACGGGTGCGCAGGATCTGGCGGACCCAGCTCTGGATCGACCACAGATGCCCGAGCAGATCGGCGATGGTCCAGCCGGGGCAGGTCGGTACCGGGCCGGTGAGATCGCGGTCGGCCAGGGCGACCGCCTGGATGGCGATCACGTCGGTCTGCAACTGTGCCAGCAGGGTGTTGTCGTCCACCCGTGCAGATTAGGGGCGTCGAGTGGCCACGCGCCACACGTTTGAGCGGGGTGCGTGGCCACTCGACGGGCTTGGCGGCAGCCTCAGGCGACGGTCACCGCGACGGCGATGTTGCCGCGGGTGGCCTTCGAGTAGGGGCACACCTGGTGTGCGTCGTCGACGATGGCCTGGGCGATCGCCGGGTCGACGCCGGGGACGGTGACGTTGAGCCGGGCCTGAATCGAGAAGTCCCCGTCGCTGTTGAGCAGGTCGACCTCGGCATCGACGGCGGTTTCGGCGGGCAGTTTCACGTTGTGCTTGCCGGCGGTTACGCCCATCGCGCTGAGGAAGCAGGCCGAGTATCCGGCGGCGAACAGTTGCTCGGGATTGGTGCCTGCGCCGGTGCCGCCGGGCGGGGTCAGCGCGATGTCGAGGTTGCCGTCCGAGCTGTAGGACTCGCCCTGGCGTCCGCCGGTGGTGTGGGTCTTGGCGGTGTAGAGCACGTGGTCGGTCTGGATGGTCGGCTGGGTGGGCATGGTGCCTCCTGTCAGAAAGATCGGATCCGATTGAATCGGGTACGTAGAACGATAACGCCGAACGGGTCGCTGTCAATCCCATCCGATTGAATCGGATCCGATATAATTTCCGAATGGCGCACCGCAGTCCTCGGCTCAGCGATTTCCTCTGCTTCGCGATCTACTCGGCCAACCTCGCCTACGGCAGGGCCTACAAGCCGATCCTGGACCAGCGGGGCGTGACCTACACGCAGTACATCGCGCTGGTGGCGCTGTCCGAACAGGATCACCAGACCGTCGGCAGCCTGGGGGAGAAGCTGTTCCTGGAGTCCAACACCCTGACCCCGATCCTCAAGAAGCTCGAAACGCTGGGCTATGTGAGCCGGCGGCGCGACCCGAACGACGAACGCCAGGTGGTGGTGAGCCTCACCGACGCCGGCCGGGAGCTGCGGGAGCAGGGACTGGAGATGGACCTGGTGGCCGCCACCGGGTTGTCGCTCGACGAGCTCAAGACCATGCAACGCGGTGTCGTCACCCTGCGGGACAGCCTGCGTAAGCACGTGCAGGAGAGTGGCTCCCGCGCGTCGCGTGTGTAACGCTGCGGCGATTTTCGGCGCGAATCACCGCAGCAGCGTTACGCACGTGAACGATTACGCGCGCGTAGGACCGGTCAGCACGGACGCTGTGGCCGTGGACAATTCGGACGGGTCGCTACTAATCTGTGCCGATCCCGGCTTGCCATGGTCGTTGCGGTCGTCGTCAGCCGGCGGAATGTCGTTGTCGGCGAACACCGTCCGCGCACGATCGACATCGAGTTCACGGTTCCACTTGGCGATGAACAATGTGGCGACCGCGTTGCCGATGAAGTTGACCAGCGCCCGGCACTCTGACATGAATTTGTCGATGCCAAAGACCAGCATGATGCCGATGGCCGGTATGTGGCCGATGGTGCTCAGCGTCGCGGTCAGCGCGATGAAGCCACCTCCGGCCGCGCCCGCAGCACCCTTCGAGGTTAGCAACATGACGGCAAGGAGCCCGATCTGTTGGCCGACACTGAGATTGGTGTTGGTCGCCTGCGCGATATACACCGCGGCGAGTGAGAGGTAGATTGCGGCGCCGTCGAGGTTGAAGCTGTACCCGGTGGGGACGACCAACCCGACGGTGGTCTTGCTGACCCCGGCATGTTCGAGCTTGCGCATCAAACCGGGCAGGGCCGGCTCCGCGGTGGAGGTGCCCAGGATCAGGAGCAGTTCTTCGCGCAGGTATCTGAGCAGGTAGAAGATGTTGAGGCGCAGGTAGGCCATCACCGATCCGAGGACGACGAACACGAAAAAGGCCGAGGTGGCGTAGAACAGCAGGATCAGGCTACCGAGGCTGGTCAGCGTGGAAATGCCGTATTTGCCGATCGCGTAGGCCATGGCACCGAACGCGCCCAGCGGAGCGGCCTTCATGACATAGCCCAAGACCTTGAAGATGATCTTGGTGAGCCGGTTGACCGCGTCGAGCACTGGCCCGCCGATATGTCCTACCGCGTTCAGCGCGACCCCGAAGATGACTGCGAGGAAGATGATTTGAAGAATATCGCCTTCCACGAAGGGTCCGACCACGCTGTTGGGCACCAGGTGGGTGATGAATTCCCACCACTGCTTCTCCTCGCCTGAGGTGATCAGTTTCTCCGCCGACTCACTGGCCTCGATCTTGCTCGGATCGGCGTTGACCCCCTCACCCAGCCGAAACAGGTTGATTGCCACCAATCCGGCGATCATCGCGAGAATGGTTCCGACCTGGAAGTAGGTCAGTGCCTTGATTCCGGTCAGGCCGACCTTCTTCAGGTCGGCGACGCCGGCGATACCTCCGACGATGGTCAGGAACACGATCGGCCCGATGAGCATCTTCATCGCGGTGATGAAGGTGGTGCCGATCGGCTCCATCGCCACGCCCGTCGTGGGTGCCAGCCACCCGACGAGGACGCCGGCGACGATCGCGACGAGTACCCAGAAGTAGAGCTGGCGGTACCAGCGGTTCTTCCTCGGGTTCGGCCGTTGGTCTGGGGCCGCGTTTCTTGCCGTCATGACGTAACCTTCTGTGTCCGTGGTGGTATCGGGCTAGGCGGGTGTCAGTGCCGGCGTGAGCGCGGCGATCACCGCATCCGTCAGTTGGTCGGTGGTCGCCGAGCCCCCGATGTCGCGGGTCAGCACGCCGCTGCCGGTGGCGCTTTCGATCGCGGCTTCCACCCGCTGCGCGTCGTCGTCCAGACCGAAATGCCTGAGCATCAGGGCGGCACTGGCGATCGCGCCGATCGGATTGCTCGTTCCGTCGCCGGCGATATCGGGTGCCGACCCGTGTACCGGTTCGAACATGCTGGGGAAGCGTCGTTCGGGGTTCAGGTTGGCGCTGGCCGCCACGCCCAGGCTGCCGGCCAGCGCAGAACCCAGATCCGAGAGGATGTCGGCGTTGAGGTTCGAGGCGACGACGACCGAGAGCTCCTCGGGGTGCAGGATGAATTTGGCGCTCATCGCGTCGACCAGCACGCTCTCGGTCGCCACGTCCGGGTAGTCGCGGGCGACCCGGGTGAAGACCTCGTCCCACAGCACCATGCCGTACTGCTGGGCGTTGGACTTGGTCACGCTCGACACCTTCTTGACCTGCCGCGTGCGGGCCAGATCGAAGGCGAATCGGATGATGCGTTCGCAGCCCTTCTCGGTGAACAGCGCGGTCTGCAGGGCGACTTCGTTGCCGGCGCCGCGGCCGCTGAGGTTGCGCCCGCCCAGGCCGGCGTACTCGCCTTCGCTGTTCTCGCGGACGACGACCCAGTCCAGGTCGTGGTCATCGGCCTTGCGCAGCGGTGAGACGACGCCGGGCAGGAACTTGACCGGTCGCACGTTGGCCCACTGGTCGAAGTTCTGGGTGATGTTGAGTCGCAGCCCCCACAGGCTGACGTGGTCGGGGACGCCGGGCCAGCCGACCGCGCCAAAGTAGATCGCGTCGAACGCCTGCAGGCTCTGCAGGCCGTCGTCGGCCATCATCTGCCCGGTCTGCGCGTAGTACTCGCATCCCCAGGGGAACTCGGTCCACTCGAAGACGAAGCGGCCCTGCGACTGTGCCGCCACGATGTCGAGCACCTTGCGGCCGGCCGCGACCACCTCCTTGCCGACTCCATCGGCTGGAATGGCGGCGATCTTGAAGGTCTTCTGTGTCACGGTGTCTCCTGGCGCGTTGTTGTATGGATCACACGACCCACTGATCCATTAGGTGCTCGCCGGCGCGTGAGGTCTAAGACCAACTTGCGATCCCGGGTATAGGTTGTACCTATCCAACGAGCTCAAGGGGGTGCGCGATGGAGGTCAGGCAGCTCAAGTTCTTCCTCGCCGTCGTCGACCACGGCGGCTTCAGTAAGGCGGCCGAGCATCTGATGGTCGCTCAGCCGTCGCTATCGCAGGCCATCGCCGGGTTCGAGCGTCAACTCGGAATGCCGCTGTTTCACCGCGTCGGCCGTGGCGTGGTGGTCAGCGAGGCAGGCCGGGCGCTGGTCGGGCCCGCACGGGTGGTGCTCAGGGACATCGACGAGGCCGCCGCGGTGATGCGTGAACTGAAAGGGCTGCGCGGCGGACGGGTTGACCTGATCACCATGCCCTCGCCGGGGATGGAGCCCCTCACCACGATTCTGAGCGAATTCGCGCGTCATAACCCCGACGTCACGGTGAACGCCGAGGCGGGCTTCACCCCGGCAGACGTTCTCGGCAGTGTGCGTAGCGGAGCCTGCGAGATCGGCGTACTGGGTTCAGCCGAGCCGACACGCGCTGCCGACCTCGATGTCGTCGCGCTGGAAAGCCAGGCATTGGTGTTGATTTCAGGACCCGATGACGACGTTGCGGATGGGCCGACGGTGCGACGCGAAGACCTCGGCGGGTACCGCCTGATCGTGTCACAACGGGGATCGTTGATGCGGGCCCTTGTCGACGAGGCCCTGGCCGAGGGAATCGAGATCAGGATTGTGGCCGAAATCGCCCATCGCACATCGATTCTGCCGATGGTGCTCAACGGCCTCGGCCGGGCGGTGATGCCCTCATCGTGGACGCAGACCGCACGACGCGCGGGCGCCCGCGTGCAGCGGATCGTCCCCGAAACCTACCTGCACGTCGCCGCGGTCAGCAGGCGCAACCACCTGACCGTCCCGGCGGTCGCCCTGATGACCGAGGCCCGCCGGTATGGCGCCGAATCACGCTCTGCGACAACGGCCCGCTAAGACATCGCCATCCCGATGCCGAGGGCGACCATCATCACCGCGATCACCCCGTCGAGGAGGCGCCACGTGGTTGCCGAGGCGAACAATCCGGCCAGGCGCCGGGCACCCAGGCCCAGCCCCACGAACCACGTCGCACTGGCGGCGACGGCGCCCGCACCGAAAAGCCAGCGCTGATCCCGGTGTTCGTTGGCCAGGGTGCCCAGCAGCACCACGGTATCGAGATAGACGTGCGGGTTGAGCCAGGTCAGCGCGAGGCAGGTGACCAGCACCTCGGCCAGCCGCGCCGGGGTGCGTTCGGACGGGTTAAGCGTGGAGGGCCGCCAGGCGCGGCGGGCCGCGAGCACGCCGTAGCCGATGAGGAAGGTCGCGCCACCGAACTTCGCGACCGTCATCGCATCGGGATGGGTGGTGATCAGCGCCCCGACGCCGGCGATGCCGGCCGAGATCAGGATCAGGTCCGACACGGTGCACACCGCGATCACCGGCAGCACATGTTCACGGCGGATGCCCTGGCGCAGCACGAAGGCGTTCTGCGCGCCGATCGCCGCGATCAGCGCCATCGTGGTGAGAAAGCCGACGATGAGCGGTGAGTTCATGGTCGTCACGGTATGGGTCTGCAATGATCCAGTACAACTAATGATTTTTATGTGTCATTACTTGTGTTTAACTCGGAAGGCGCGGCGCCTTAACGTTGCCCCAGGAATGCCGGTTCTCAATTCTCATGTCATCGTCGCAATTTGATGTCGCCAGATGTCATTTGTGACAGGGAAGTGAGACTCATGTCGAGTCGGGCTCCAGCAGAGCCACCACCTTTTCTCCGTCGATCAGCACGTCCAAGTGTTGGCGACCGGTCGGTGAGACCACAGTCCAGCCGTGAGTCAATGACGTGGTCATTGGACGGATTCCAAGCGTGAGGAGACTGGTCGACCGGGGTCGGACGACGGCGGCTCCAGCCGGCCGTCGATCCGCCGCCAGACAATCTCGGTGTTGTCGTCGCGCAGCACGTCCGGGAGCAGCTCGGACGGGGCGTTCTGGTAAGCCACCGGGCGCAGGAACCGGTCGATCGCCAGTGTGCCCACCGAACTGGTCCGAGAGTCCGAGGTGGCGGGGAACGGCCCGCCGTGCACGATGCCGTGTCCTACTGCGGCGCCGACCGGCCATCCGTTGAATACGATGCGGCCGGCGAGCCGTTCCAGCACCGGCAGGATCGCGGCGGCGAGTTCGCGGTCGTTCGGCATGCTGACGTGCATGGACGCGGTGAGCTGACCGTCGAGGCTGCGCAGTACCTCGCCGATTTCGGCGGTGTCGCGGCATCGGGCCACGAGGGACGCGGCGCCGAACATCTCTGAGCGCAAGTCCGGGTTTGCGACGAAGTCGGCGCCGGAAACGGTGTAGAGCGCCGCGGCGGAAGCGTTGGCATCGGCGGACTTGCCCCGCGCCAGCTCTGTGACGCCGTCACCCGATGAGGTCCGCTCACACGCCGATCGGTAGGCGTCGCTGATGGCCGGGCTGAGCATGACGGCTCCGCCGTCCGCGGCGATCAACCCTGCGGCGGTCTCGACGAACGCATCCAGTCCCGGGCCATCGATGCCGAGGGTCAGGCCCGGATTGGTGCAGTACTGGCCTGCCCCCAGCGTCAACGACTCGGCGAACGCGGTGGCCAGGACCTGGGCACCGGCATCGAGTGCCCCGGGGAACAGGACCACCGGATTCACACTGCTCATCTCGGCGAATACCGGGATGGGCCGCTCACGACCGGCGGCCGCCTTGACGAGAGCGAGTCCTCCGGACCGGGAGCCAGTGAATCCGACTGCTTGGATGCGCGGATCGACGACCAAGCGGATGCCCAGGTCGGGTCCGTCGCCGACGAGCACGGAGAACGTGCCCTCGGGCAGGGCACATTCCTCGACCGCCGCACGCACGATCCGGGCGACGAGTTCCGACGTACCGAGGTGTGCGTCGTGAGCCTTGACCACGACCGGACAGCCGGCAGCCAGAGCCGATGCGGTGTCGCCACCTGCGACGGAATAGGCGAACGGGAAGTTCGAGGCTCCGAAGACGGCGACCGGGCCGAGCGGCACGCGTCGCTGCCGGAGTTCTGGACGCCGCGGTGTCTCGGCCGGGCGAGCTCCGTCAATGCGCACGCCCTGCCACAGACCGGACCGCAGCTCCTCGGCGAGCAGCCGCAGCTGGCTGCTGGTGCGCGTGACCTCACCCTGGAGCCGCGTGTGGTTCAGCGCGGTCTCCAGGTGCGCCCGCTCGACGAGATCTGGTGCAGCGGTGTCGATTTTACGGGCGATGGTCTCCAAGAACACGGCGCGCTGTTCAGCGGAGGTAGCGCGGAACTCGTCGAAGGCGTCCTCGGCCAGGGACGCGGCCCGCTCCACCTCGTCGGCCACGCCGTATCGGTAGACCGGTTCCAGCGGTGTCCGGGTGCTGGGGTTCAAGGAGCGGATCGCGGGACCATCGCCTGCGACCTCGTCCGCGCCGATCCACATGACGCCACGGGGCTCACCGCCGGCGATCACCGTTTGGACTCCAATCTGAGGGAGGTCGCCACTCATTCGGCCGATTGGACCAGTGGCTGAGGGCGGAAAAGGACGGTGCCCGCTGGTCGGGCGGACACTCGTGGGGAGGAATTCGGTCCCCACGCGCCAAAGAGCAGTTCCGAAAGCGGCCGGACGCCGTCAGGTGTCTCGATCGGCAGGTCCGGGCCACCGAACTCGTTCAGCAGCTCCCGACAGCGCCCGCACGGGAGCAGGATCTCGCCCGCAGGGTCGACGCACGTGAAGGCCACCAGCCGGCCACCGCCTGTGAGTGCGAGCTGCCCGACCATCGTGTTCTCCGCGCACATGGTGAGGCCACGCAGCTGGACCTCCACATTGCAGCCGGTGACCACTCGGCCGTCGTCGACCAGGGCGGCCGCACCGACGGGGAATCCGGAGTAGTGCGCATATGCGGTCCGCATGGCGGCGGTCGCCGCAGCACGAAGGGATTCGAAATCGATCATTTCCTAGCTCTTTCGGAGTCGAAGTGAGGCGTCAAAGCCCGAGCGGACAGGGTCCGATCACGCGTGGGTGAGGCGCGCCAGCGCCTCGCGGGGGAACGCAGTGTTCTTGTCTCCCAACACCAAAGCCTGGTAGGTGAGCGCGGCGGCCTGCTCGAGACTCATGGCCCGGCGTAGGGCCATCGCGACATCGCCACCGACGCAGGAGCAGCCGTGGTGTGCCTGGATGACACAGTTGTGGGTACGGGACTGCTCAGCGCTGGTGTCGGCCAGCTCATCAGAACCATTGGGGTGGTAGGGCACCCGTCCGATCGAGCGCACCCAGTGCGCATGGTCGAGCGTCAGGAGCCGGATCTGCTCGCCTAGCGCATCCAGGAGAACCGCTGTCTGCGGGTGCAGGTGAATCACCGACTGTACGTCGGGCCGAACTCGGTAGGTGCGTTGGTGCAACTTCCATTCACTGGAGGGGTTCGGATTGCCATCCACGACGTTTCCATCCAGGTCCAGGATGCTGAACGAATCCTTGTCCAGTCGGTCCAGGCACGTCCCGCGCGCGGTGACCGCGATTCGATCGCCGGGCAGGCGGACTGAGAGATTGCCACCGCTGGCAATCACCAGCCCGCTGTGCACCGCGGTGCTGCCGGCATCGATCAGCTGCGCCATCAGGTCGTATACGGTTGCGGTCACTGTCATCGTTCATCCTTCAATCGAATTCGTTCCTCGAGTCGGCTGCTTTCAGCACGAGATGGGGTGGGTGTCGGTGGGGGTGCTACGCGATCGACCTCTTCGTCGAGATCGTCGTCGGCCCCGTCTTCGAACTCCTTGCGATCAACTCCGACGAGCAAGTGACCGAACAGGAAGACCAGCAGGAAGGGGCCGGTGGCGGCGAGGATGGGCAAGCCCACCGACCTGCCGACAACGAGGCTCATGTACAGCCCGCCGATGAGCGAGGCGGCCGAACCGGCCACGATCAAGACGACCCCGAGCATGTTGGTCCGCCGCCGTCGCGGCACGTCGTCCGGAGACATGATCTGGGTGAACAGCAGATTCCACTTCTCCAGCCTCGGCCCGAAGAGCTGGATCAGCGCGCCGCCAAGAACCAGCGGAACCAAGCCATTCGTGATGAGCAGGACCGGGGGCAGGACCGTGTAGGGAAGCGACTGGGTCACCCCCGCGACACCCGAGCAGAGAATGGACATCTCAGCAAGCGTGGCGGCCACGCTGGCAACAACGTACTTCATGAGTTTGCGTGTGCTGTTGGTCCGAGGACTGTTGTCGCCCCGCGTCGCATACCACACCTTGTACGGAACGTAGGCGAAGAAGAAGTTGCTGATCATTCCGAAGGCGGACCCGAGAGTGACCCCTCCGAAAAAATCGCCGATCAGGTTGCCGATAGCGGCGCCGAAGGCACCTGCCGGACCGAACATGATGCCCATGGCCGGCACCATTGCCGTAGCAATACGCATATCGACGTGCGGTAAGACTTGGATTCCCTTGAATGGGATCAGGACTGCGGCATAGAGCGCCGCCGAAAGTGCCGTGATCGCCACCATTTTGGGATAGCGCCACATCGTCAGGATATCTTTCATGACATCTCCGTATCCGGATGCAGGTTGAATTTCTTTCAGCGAGTGCTGAATAACTCGAAATGTCCTTGAACACCGATCGCAATGGAACCAGCGATAATGAGAAGCGCTGCCACACACCAGGCGTAGTCAGTGGCACGCATCCGTAGCACGAGATAACTGCCGCGCGAGCGCGGGTTGTGGCCATACCCTTTGGCTTCAATGGCCATCGAGAACGTACCGGTCGAGCGCATGGTGCGTAGGAACGCGGGAACGAGCAGCGGCAACGATCGACGTAGTCGGCTCAGCGCATGACCGCTGTCGAGGTCGAGTCCACGCGAACGTTGTGCCTCCATGACGCTCAGCGAGGAGCCGATGAGAACCGGTGCCATCCTCAGCGCGCTGGTAAACACGAAAACCCCGCCGTACGGAATCCCTAACCGGCGCAATCCTGCACCCAATTCCTCGTTGCGGGTCGTACTGAGCAACAGGATCGAGATCACGACCGCGATCACCGACCGAATCCCGGCGGACATACCCATTCCGAGGTTCTCCTCGTAGAAGATCCCCCACAGGTGATTCATCTTCGCGCCGAGCAAGATCCACGACAGCAATGCAAGGCCGAAGATCGAGATGACCAGCGGGCGAAACCGCCGGAGGTTGCGGGCAGTATGGGACAACTGGGTGATCACCAACGACTCGATCAGCAAGAGGGCGACGAGCCACAATTGTCCGATGAGCGCTACGCAGGCAACGAAATGTGCCAGCGTGAAGAGCAATTTCGCTCGGGGGTCGAGGCGATGGTAGAACGAATCGCCGTCCACGTAGAGGTACTTGATCATGATTGTCCTTGGTCAGTCACCGGGAAAAGGTCGCCTCGAGGTCGGCGGGGGCGACCACACCGTCGTTGGTGATCAGGCCGGTGACGAGCTCGGGCGGCGTGATGTCGAATGCGGGGTAGTAGCCGGTCGCGGCAGCGGTCGCGGTGCGCACACCGAGGCAGTTCAGAACTTCGTCACCGGAACGCTCTTCGATCTCGACGTCGTCGCCGGTGCGCGAGGTCGGGTCGGGGCCGCGGGTGAAGGAATAGAACGGAACATCGAAGTGTCGCGCGGACAGCGCGGCCTGCAGCGTTCCGATCTTGTTGACGACGTGGCCCGCCATCGTCACGCGGTCCGCACCGGTGAGGACCAGGGAAATTCTTCCCTGGCTCATGGCGTGCGCTTGCATCCCGTCGGTGAGCACCGTTGTCGGCAGGACAAGCCCGATCATCGCGTCGGCCGTGAGCCGTGCGCCCTGGAGGTAGGGACGGGTCTCGCTGCAGAAGGCGGAGATGTCCTTGCCTTGTCGGCGCGCGAGCAACGCCGCATAAACCAGCGAGGTCTCGGGCCAGCAGTGACTCAGGAAAGTGCCGCCGTCGGGAATGAGCTCGGCCGCGTGAGCGCCGCGGACACGCGCGAATTCGTAGTCACGCGCGATTCGCTGTCGGGCCGCCACGAGTAGCGCGTGCTCGACATCGGTACCGTCGGCAATCGCGGCCACGCCGACCTCGAGTAGCGCGGTTGCGGCATAGAGGATGCCGCGGTTGGTGGGCCGCGCGTTGCCGAGTACGGCGGCCGCTTTCTTCAAGGTCTCCTGGATGACTTCCGCGGGCATACCGTGGACCGAATGCGCCGCGAGCACCATGCCGTAGGCAGCCGTGTACGCCGGCCCGGCACTCTGGGTCACCATATCGGTGATCGCGCCGGCGACCTCCTCGTAGCTCTCACAGCTCACGAAGCGGGTCTCGAAGGGGTACACGCGACGGTCGAGGATGGACACGCGGCCCTGCTGGTACCGGACCACGTTCTCCGGGCGGACCAGGAAAGGCAGCCCCTCGAAGAGCGGCCCGTCGAAGAGGGTGAGACTCGTGCCGTCCTCGGGCGTGGAAGTCGTGTTCACGATGTGAAACTCATTTCTCCGCCCGGTGGCGGGAAGGCTGGAAGGAAGGTAGGGAGGGGACCAGATCGGGAACAGTGGAATCGGCCGGCGCCAGACAGGCAGAGGCCTCTTCAACGGTCAGTAGCGCCGCCCCGAGCCGGTTCCCGATGCGAGTGATCTGCGGAGGGATCAGGCAGAGCTCGGCGAGTTCGTCCTCGTAGGCAAAAATGTCCCGAACAGACCCGTCGCGCACGATCTGGCCGCCGCTCATCACCACGGCTCGGTGGGCATAAGCTCCGACGACCCACATCGTGTGGGTCACGATGACGATCGTCGAGCCGGCCTCGTTGAGCTCGCGAAGCAGTCCCATCATGCCGATCTGCTCGGTGTAGTCGAGGCCCGTCGTCGGCTCGTCCAGGATCAGCATCTCGGGTCGCGTCGCCAGGACCGAGGCGACCGCGACCCGCTGCCGTTCGCCCTTGGTCAGGCTGAACGGGTCATCTTTCTCCCGGCCCGCCATGCCGACGGCGTCGAGTGCCGCGGCCACTGAGCTTTGGACCTGCTCGTCGGAGAACCCGTGGTTGCGGGGCCCGAAGGCGACCTCGGTGAACACGTCGTCGGCGAAGATCTGGCTGTCCGGGTCTTGAAAGACGTAGCCGATCGTTCGGCTCAGCCGGTGGATCCCGGCCTGACGAGCCTCCTCGCCGCGAACCCTGATGCTGCCCTCGGTGTAGCGGAGTAATCCATTGAGCTGCTTGGCCAACGTGGTCTTGCCGCTGCCATTCTGACCGAGGATCGCGACGAATTCGCCGGCGCGGATCTGCAGGCTGATGTCGTCGACGACTTTGGGCCCGTCGTCATAAGAGAATCCAACGTGTTCGGCCTCGATGAGGACGTCGCCGTAGCGGTCGCGCCGCTCATCGTCCCGGCGGGCCAGTTTCTGAAACGCCGCGGCATCGACGCGATAGCCGCGCTCGGTCAGCTCGGCCACCGCGTCGTCCACGCCGAGAGCCGTCGCGGGCACGCCCAGTGAGGCAAACAGATCACACGCCCCGACCGGCATCACCCCGTACTGGCGCATGAGATCGACCTGGCCGAACACCTCGGCGGGTGTGCCGTCGAGAACGACGCCGCCGTCGGCCAACAGCACGACACGGTCGGCAGATACGAGATCCTCGATCTCGTGTTCGACACAGATGATGGTGTGCTCACCGGAGGTTCGCAGGCGCTCGGCGATCTCGAGCACGGACCGTTTGCCGACCGGGTCGAGGTCCGTGGTCGGCTCGTCCAGAATCAACACGGACGTCTCGAGCGCAAGCGCCGAGGCCAACGCGAGCCGCTGCTTCTGCCCGCCGGATAGCGAGCTCGGCTCGCGCCGCTCGAAACCCTCGAGCCCCACCAGACCGAGGTAGCGAGTGACGCGCTCGACGATCTGGTCGTGTGGCAGGCCGAGGTTCTCAGGACCGAACGCCACGTCCAACGCCGCGCTCGTGGCGAACAGCTGACTTTCGAAGTCCTGGAACACGATCGCGGCCGCAGTAAACATCTCCTTCATCGGGGTCGTCCGAGTCGACCGGCCCCCGACGCAAACCTCCCCGCTCAGCTTTCCGGGCACCGACTGGGGGATCAGGCCGTTGATCGCCAGGCAGAGCGTGGACTTACCTGCCTGAGACGGGCCGACGACGGCGACGAACTGCCCAGCCGGGATATGCAGATCGAGGCCACGTAATGCCGACGTCTCCGCTCGTCGGTAGCGGAACGTGACACCGTCGACATCGATCTCCGAAGTCATCGCGCATCCCCATCGGCCGCAGCCAGCACCCCCGGGGAGAAGTAGCGACGTCCCGCCTTCTGCCGGGCTTCGTCCCAGGTCGTGAGCAGTCGCACCGCCTCGGCGGCGACCAGGCACGCGTTCGCCTCGCCCTTGGCCTCCGTGTCCCACTCGCCGAGGATCCGGTGCGCCACCACCGCCGCACACATTCCTGCGCGCAGACCGAAGATCCGGGAAAGTGTCAGGATTGTCGCTCCCTCCATCTCGAAGTTGGTCACGCCGGCCTGACGCATGTCCTCGAAGTCGCCGTCGAGTCGCGCGGGCCGATAACCGCCGAGGGTGGGCCGGAACTGCCCCGTGAAGAACGAGCCGGCGGTATAGCCCGTACCGACGTGGTAACGGACGCCCAGCGTCTCTGCCGCCTCGACGAGAGCAGAGGTCACCTCGAATGATGCCGCCGCCGGAAACTCGGGGCGCACATAGAGATTCGATGTTCCGTCCATCCGCACGCACGCATCGTTGATGATCAGATCGCCGACCTGGATGTGCTCCTGGATGGTGCCGGTCGTACCCACTCGAATCATGGTGTCCACCCCGGCCCCGGCGAGCTTGGTCAAGACTGCTTCGGCGCTCGGGCCCCCAATGCCGGTGGAGAAGGCTGAAATTCGAGCGCCGTGGTATTCACCGATAGCACCGCGATAGCCGCGGCGCAGCGTGTACTCTTCGACCGATTCCTTCTCCCACTGTGAGGCCATGAGTGAGACGCGGCCGGGATCGCCTGGCAGCAGCGCATATTTCGGCAACCCGGGCAGGTTGTACTCGTCGGCGTTTCCTCCGCGTTCCGCCGACGTGACGTTCTCCGGCCGCGCGGACCTGGTCGTTGGGCTCATGAGTTTTCTCCGATCGGATGATCTGTGATGGGGCAGCGACGGATGGCGCCGTCAAGCAGGTCGGGGCCTCAGGTCGGGGCACCTTCGTTGTCGGGCACGCGCAGCGGCTCGATTGCCTCCCAGGCAGAGCGCTGACGCGCGACCGTGCCGTGCAGGTCTTCCAATTCCAGGCACGTGTAGACGATGTCGACGATCGTCGACAATGCGGCGATCGAGCTCGCAACGTCGGAACGCACCTCGCGCGCGGCCGCGACCAGTACGACGCTGGACAGCGTGGCAATCGGCGAACGTGGGTCCGCGGTGATCGCGATGCGCTGGACCGCTGGCCGGTCAGCGGCGACCTGCCGCAGGGCCTCGATGAGATGCTTGGGGTTCCCAGAGCGCGAGATGGTGATGATGACGTCGTCGTCCTCGCAGATCGAGGCTTGGACGGCCTGACGGTACGGGTCGGTGAGCACGGCCGCCGGCAGCCCCAGCCGAAACAGCCGGTCGTAGGCCCACTCTGCGACTGGAGTGGAGGTTCCCGCCGCGAACACGTACAGCCGACGCGCGCCGCGGATGATGGACACGGCTCGGCGCAGCTCCTCGGCGTCGAGAGTCTCCTGAGTGTCGTTCAGGATCTGGACGTTGGTCGACACGACCTTGCCGATGACGTGCTCGTAAGAGTCCTGCCGGTCAAGGACCGCGAACGTCTCCTCGCCCGGGATGAGCAACTCCGCGGCCAGCGCGATCTTGAATTCGTTGAATCCTTCGTAACCAAGTGCGCGAGTGAACCTCAGCACCGTGGCATCGCTGACACCCGCGCCCTTGGCCACCTGGAGCATCGATATCTTGGCGGCATCCTCCTGATGCGAGGTCACATATCCGGTGAATCGCCCCGGTGAGTCCGGAGACTTCATCTCTTGTGAAGGATGGAGTCATGGCAGGTTCGA
>NZ_JBSFPX010000097.1:0-25535 GCF_053588415.1 Mycobacterium sp. NPDC003449 | reverse complement strand
TCGCCCAACTCGCCCTGGCCTACCCCGAACGAATCAACCCCTACCTCTAACCCAACCAGCACAACTACTTACACAAACAACTTGACAGGCTCCCGCCTGCCGGTCCGCGCCGCCGGCAGCGGTATCGGCCTTCAACTGCTCGATCGCCTCAGCGATGCGTCGGGCCCGTGAACTGGGATCCACCAGATCGGCGGGTACCTCATCGCCCCGCCGGCCCGGCCCATACAACTCGTCCTCGGCGGCGTCGGTGGCCGCATGCTCAGCCGCCGCCTTCGCGGCCAGCTCACCCGCCCGCTGCGCATCGATGCCAGCCTGCTCAGCGGCGGCCTTGACCAGCCCCTCCTCGCTGCGACTAGCGCTCAGTGAGGCATTCGAGGCGATCTTGACCGAATCGATGGCCACCACCCCCAACACGCCCATCCCCAACCGGGCACACAACCCCAACACCTGCGCGAACAACTCCTCACAGACCTCGGCGGCCTGCGCACGAAACCGCGAGATCGTCACATGATCCGGCGCGTCCCCCGCGCAAATGATCCGATACGCCACATCACGCTGACACAACCGCTCGATCACCCGCGACGAACGCACCCCCTGCGCCCACGACCAGATCACCAGGGTCAACAACATGTCCGGGTCATACCCGGCGCGACCCGCCCCACCCGTGCGCCGCACAGCATGCAACCGCGACGTATCCAGATCCTCGACCACCTTGATCACCAGCCACACCGGATCCGACGCCGGCAACCACTCCCGCATACATTCCGGCATCAAAAACTGCTGATCACGCTCCACCGGGCGATATCCCTTGGCCACCAACACATCATCGCCGCCACAACACCCAACCCCGGCCACGACATACCGAGCACCGCCGATCAACTACCAATTTCGCAACAGCCCGAAAACTGGGCAGGTTTGCGTCTGCTCGCGGGGGACTAGAGGCGCTCGATGATGGTGACGTTGGCGGTGCCGCCGCCCTCACACATGGTCTGCAGCCCGTAGCGGCCGCCGGTCCGCTCCAGCGTGTTGAGCATGGTGGCGAACAGTTTGGCTCCGGTCGCGCCCAGCGGGTGGCCCAGCGCGATCGCGCCACCGCTCGGGTTCACCTTCTCCGGGTCGGCCTTGGTCTCCTTGAGCCAGGCCAGCACCACGGGGGCGAACGCCTCGTTGATCTCGACGGTGTCGATATCGTCGATCGAGAGCCCGGTCTTCTCCAGCGCGTGCTGCGTGGCCGGGATCGGACCGGTCAGCATCATCACCGGGTCGGCGCCCCTGGCGCTGATGTGATGGATGCGCGCGCGGGGGGTCAGGTTGTGTTCCTTGACCGCCCGTTCGGAGGCCAGCAGCACGGCGCTCGAACCGTCCGAGATCTGGCTGGCCAGCGCGGCGGTCAGCCGACCACCCTCGACCAGCGGCTGCAGCGAGGCCATTTTCTCCAGCGTGGTCTCGCGTGGGCCCTCGTCGACGCCGAATTCCCCCACCGGGACGATCTCGTTGTCGAAATGACCGGCCCGGATCGCGGCGAACGCCCGCTGGTGGCTGGCCAGGGCGAACTGCTCCATCTCCTCGCGGGAGATGTTCCAGCGCTCGGCGATCAGCTCGGACCCGTGGAACTGCGAGATCTCCTGATCGCCGTAGCGGTGCCGCCAGCTCTCGGATTCCGCTGTGGGCGTGCTGAACCCGAGCTCCTTGCCGAGGATCATCGCCGACGAGATCGGCACCCAGCTCATGTTCTGCATACCGCCGGCCAGGATGACGTCCGCGGTGCCCGACAGGATCGCCTGGGCGCCAAAGGAAATGGCCTGCTGACTGGAGCCGCACTGGCGGTCGACGGTGACCCCGGGAACCTCTTCGGGATAGCCCGCCGCCAGCCAGGCGTTGCGTCCGATATTGCCTGCCTGCCCGCCGATGGCGTCGACGCAGCCGACGATGACATCGTCCACCACGCCCGGGTCGACGTCGTTGCGATCGAAGATGCTGCGAAACACGTGCACACCGAGGTCGATCGGGTGCACCTGAGCCAGCGACCCCTTCTTCTTACCGACCGGGGTGCGTACGGCGTCGACGATGTAAGCCTCAGGCATGGTTGGTCTCCTTTGACACGGTGATTCCGCCGAGAACGATGGCGAGGTACTGCCGGCCGACCTGCTCGGCCGTGAGCGGCCCACCCGGCTGATACCAGCGGACCGAAACCCAGGTGGTGTCGCGGATGAACCGGTACACCAGGTCGACGTCGAGGTCGGGCCGCAGCGATCCGTCGGCGACGCCCGCCTGCAGGATGTCCACCCACATTTTGCGCTGCTCTTTGTTGCGCGCCTCGACGAAGGCGAACTGCGGCTGTGAGGACAGCCGCTTCGCCTCGTCCTGGTAGATCACCACCTGGGCGTGCCGGTGCTCGATGGCCTCGAACGACGCCATGAACAGGCCTTTGAGCCGGTCGAGGGGACTCGGTGCGGAGTCCATGACCTCCTGGTAGCGGGCGAACAGCCAGTCCAGGAAGTCCCTCAACACCTCCTCGACCATCTGCTCTTTGGACTTGAAGTGGTGATAGAGGCTTCCCGACAGGATGCCCGCGGAGTCGGCGATATCGCGGACCGTCGTCGCCTTCAGGCCCCGTTCGGCGAACATCGTCGCGGCGAGCCGCAGAAGTTCGTCGCGGCGACTTGCCGGCTGGCTGGGCGTATCCGGCTCCATCGACCCAGCATAGCAACCAAGCGCTTGCTAGGTCACGTTCGGGTGGTGCTCACCGCCTGTTCGCGGATATGACCCGAGGGCAGCGCCTCCCGACCGGGGTCGGCCGGCAGGGTGATGCCGAACTGGTTCACACATATGTCGCTGATCAGCTCGTAGCACGACCCCATCCGGACAACCTCCATCGTGGAGAAGTCGATGATGGTCGATGAGCGGCGGTAATGGTGATACTTGCGCAGTCCGTAGTCGACGACCAGATCGACCGCGTCGAGGATGGGCTGCTGGATGTCCTGCACGCGGAACTTCGTGCCGGTACCGGTGAGATTCGCCGACGACCCGAGCAACGGAACCCCGGCACCGTGGGCGATCCGGACCACCGCTTCCTGCAGCGCGCCGCCGTTCACCAGCATCGCGAGGGTGCCACCGACGGTGCTGGCCTTGAGCGTCTCGGATTCGATGGCGGCCACCACCGGGTGCGAGGCGTCGTAGGGGCCGACCACGCAGAGCGGCAGCCCCGCATCGAGCACGACGGCGTCGATGATGTCGTGCTCACGCCCGCCGAGCTGGTGAACCTCGCGGTGGAGCGCGTAGCTGCCCGCCATCGCATGCCGCTTGTGCGGTGCGCGTTGTTTGGCCCGGAAGAGTCGCAGCAGCGCCTCGGACGAGCTGGCCATAGCTCCATAGCCGATGTCGCCGGGCATTATCACCGCACCCCCGGATGTCACGGTCTCGTAGATCCGCCGGGCATCGCCTGGGATGTCATACCTGCTCATACAGCTCTCCGCTCGCCTTGATATCGGTGAAACCACAAGGGTTTTGCGAACCATAAGATCGTCGAGCCTGCCGGCACCAGCTAAGTTTCAGCTCCCGCAACCATGCAGGTCGTTCGCGCCGGGTTACCCGTCCGCGGTTTCGATGAAGTCCTGGATGGTGACGTCGAGGGATTCGAGGCGGATCGAGGAATTGGGCCCGAGCACGGTGGCCAGGTGCGGGGCGAGCTGTCGGCACGCGGACGTCAACGGCTGCGCGAGCCGACGCAGCGTCTCCTCGGGCAGCCGCTCATCGGGGCCGGCGATGGCGATCGACCCGAGCGGGAAGGCGTCGTCGGGGTCGAGCAGCGCGACGCCGATCCCGTTGAAGTGGGGGTGGTTGTCGCTGAACGACAGGGCATAGCCATCGGCGCGGATGGTGTCGAGTTCGCGCTCGATCGCCGCACGTTTCCGGCCGCGAACATGGGTGTCGATCACCTTGGCGGCTTCGTCTGCCGGCAGGTGGGCCAGGATGGCCCGCCCGCTGCACCCGGACGTGAGCGGGGCCCGCTCACCGACCTGGACACTGCGTCGCTTCGAGTCGGTGCTCGGCTCGGAGCCGAGCACCAGTACCCGGTGCTCGCCGCTGCGCAGATGCAGGGTTGCGGTGGCCTGGGCCGTGACGACGAGCTTGGACAGCACCGGGCGCGCCCGTCGCAGCAGGGCCGGGCGTGGACCGATCAGCGACGCGAGGGCGATCGATCGGCTCCCGATCCGGTACCCGCGGCGGCCGAGATGGTCGACGTAGCCCTCGTCCTGCAGGGTGCGAAGCACCCGGTACGCACCGGCCTTGGACAGGCCCACCGCCGCGGCGATGGCCAGGAGGCCGGCGGGTTGTTCCATCCCGGCCAGCGCTTCGAGCACACGTAGGGACCGCCGCAGAATATCCGGCCTTGCGCTGTCGCCGGCTTGTCGAGACCCGGTCACCACACCTCGTTGGTTTCAAAATGTGAAACCAACTGTGCCCCGTGCGACGGCCGGTGTCCAGCGCTGACCGGCCCGACAACGGTCGGTGGCTGAGATCAGGCCCGCTGGCTGGACACCGAGATCACTTCACCGGTCAGGTAGCTGGAGTAGTCACTGGCCAGGAACGCGATGGTGGCGGCGATCTCCCACGGCTCGGCGGCCCGACCGAACGCCTCGTCGGAGGACAGCCGGTCCAGCAGCTCCGAGGACGACGTCTTCTCCAGGAACTTGTGCCGGGCGATGCTCGGCGAGACCGCGTTGATCCGGACACCGTGTTCGACGGCTTCGATCGCGCTGCACCGGGTCAGCGCCATCACGCCGGCCTTGGCGGCGGCGTAGTGGGACTGCGAATGTTGCGCGCGCCAGCCCAGGACGCTGGCGTTGTTGACGATGACGCCGCCGTGCTCGACACCGCGGAAGTAGCGCAGTGCGGCGCGGGTGGCCCGCATGACCGAGGACAGCGTGACGTTGAGGACCCGGTCCCACTCGTCGTCAGTCATATCGATCACCGAGGTCTGCCCACCCAGCCCGGCGTTGTTGACCAGCACGTCCAGTCGCCCGGCCCGCTCGATTGTCGAGGTGATCAGTGCGTCAACCGCCTCGGTCGACGTCACGTCGCACACCACCGACTCGACGCGGCCAAGGCCGAGCGCGGCCAGTTCGTCGCGGGTCTCGGTCAGCCGGCGCTCGTGGTAGTCGGACACCACCACGTCGGCACCCTCGGCCAGCGCGCGACGCGCGGTCGCCGAACCGATACCGGTGCCGGCCGCCGCGGTCACCAGGACCACCTTGCCGGTCAGAAGTCCGTGTCCGTCAATCTCTTTCGGAACGTCGGTGAGGTTCAACCCTTCAACTCCCTGGGTAGGCCGAGCACCCGCTCGGCGATGATGTTGCGCTGGATCTCATTGGATCCGCCGTAGATGGTGTCCGAACGGGAAAACAGGTACAGCCGCTGCCATTCGTCGAACTCGCCGTTGTCGAGGGTCAGGCCGGCCACACCCCGTACCTCCATCGCGATCTCACCGAGTTCGCGATGCCAGTTGGCCCACAACAGCTTTGACACGTTATCTTGCCCCGGCTGCTCGACGTCCATGGTGGCCAGCGCGTACGACCGCATGGCCTTCAGGCCGGTCCACGATTGGGTGAGCCGTTCCCGGATCACCGGATCGTCGGCGGCGCCGGTGCGTTTGGCCAGCTCGACCAGGTTGGAATGCTCACGGGCATAGCGGATCTGCTGGCCGAGGGTGGACACCCCGCGCTCGAAGGTCAGCGTGCCCATCGCCACCCGCCAGCCGTCGCCGGGCTGCCCCACCACCAGGCCGGCCTCGGTGCGGGCGTCGTCGAAGAACACCTCGTTGAACTCGGAGTCCCCGGTGAGCTGGATGATCGGCCGGATCTCGACGCCCGGCTGATCGAGCGGAACCAGCAGGTAGGACAACCCGGCGTGACGTTTGGAGCCCTTCTCGGTGCGGGCCACCACGAAGCACCATTGCGCCCAGTGCGCCAGCGACGTCCACACCTTCTGGCCGTTTATCACCCATTCGTCGCCGACCAGCTCGGCGGCCGTGGACACGTTCGCCAGGTCGCTGCCCGCGCCAGGCTCGGAATAACCCTGCGACCACAGCTCGGTCACGTCGAGGATCCTGGGCAGGAACCGCTGCTGCTGTTCGGGAGTGCCGTACTCGATGAGGGTCGGCCCGAGCAGCTCTTCACCGAAGTGGTTCACCTTGTCCGGGGCGTCGGCGCGGGCGTACTCCTCGTAGAACGCGACCCGGTGCGCCACCGACAACCCGCGGCCACCGTGCTCGACCGGCCAGCCGAGGCAGGTCAGGCCCGCCGCGGCGAGATGCTGATTCCACGCCCGGCGTTCCTCGAACGCCTCGTGTTCACGACCCGGTCCGCCCAGGCCCTTGAGCGCGGCGAATTCACCGACGAGATTGTCGGCGAGCCACTGGCGGACCTCGGCCCGGAACTTCTGGACCTCTATCACCCCTGTAGGCTAACCTACCAAGCACTTGCTTTGTTGAGGGAGCATCGATGACGAGCGATCTGCGCACCGGCGGGCAGGAGCGTAGCGACCGGGGGATCAGAACCGTTCCGGCAGTGCTGGACCGGATTGCCGTGCAGTTTTCCGACCATGATGCCGTCGTCGGCGGCGACCGTCGGCTGACTTACCGACAACTGCGCACCGAGGTCCGCCAAGCCGCCGCCGCGATGATCGCGCTCGGCGTGCAGCCCGGGGACCGGGTCGGGATATGGTCGCCCAACACCTGGCACTGGGTGGTGGCCTGCCTGGCCACCCATTACGCCGGCGGGGTCGTGGTGCCACTCAACACCCGCTACACCGCCCGCGAGGCCACCGACATTCTGGCCCGCACCGAGGCCCCGCTGCTGATCGCCGCGGGGAAATTCCTGGGCGCCGACAAGACAGCCGAGCTGGACCGCGAGGCCTTGAGCACCCTGCGGCACATCGTGCGGGTGCCGGTGGAGGAAGCCGACGGAACCTGGGACGAGTTCATCGCCCGCGGCACCGATCTGGAGGCGGTCGACGCCCGCGCGGCCGCGGTGCGGCCCGACGACGTCTCCGACATCCTGTTCACCTCAGGCACCACCGGCCGGAGCAAGGGGGTGCGCTGCGCGCACCGGCAGTCGCTGGACGGATCGGCCGCGTGGGCCGGCTGCGGTGAACTCAGCAGCGCCGACCGCTACCTGTGCATCAACCCGTTCTTCCACAACTTCGGCTACAAGGCCGGCATCCTGGCCTGCCTGCAGAGCGGTGCGACCCTCATCCCGCAGGTGACGTTCGATCCGGAGCAGACCATGAAAGCCGTTTCCGAGCACGCCATCACGGTACTGCCCGGGCCGCCGACCATCTACCAGACCCTGCTGGACCATCCCCGCCGCGGCGACTACGACCTCGGGTCGCTGCGGTTCGCGGTCACCGGCGCCGCGGTGGTCCCGGTGGTGCTGATCGAACGGATGCAGACCGAACTCGACATCGACATCGTGTTGACCGCCTACGGCCTGACCGAGGCCGCCGGGTTCGGCACCATGTGCAGGCCCGACGACGACGCCGTGACGGTCGCCACCACCTGCGGGCGTCCCATCGCCGATTTCGAGCTGCGTCTCGACGACTCGGGTGAGGTGCTGCTGCGCGGGCCGAACGTCATGCTGGGCTATCTTGACGATCCGGATGCCACCGCCGCCGCCATCGACGGCGACGGGTGGCTGCACACCGGTGATATCGGAACACTGGACCCCGCAGGCAATCTCACCATCACCGATCGGCTCAAGGATATGTACATCTGCGGCGGGTTCAACGTGTACCCGGCGGAGATCGAACAGGTGCTGGCTCGGCTGGACGGGGTGGCGGAGGCCGCGGTGATCGGGGTCGCCGACGAACGGCTCGGCGAGGTGGGTAAGGCGTTCGTGGTGGCCAAAGCCGGTGCGACGCTGGATGAGGCGACGGTGATCGCCTACACCCGTGAGCATCTGGCCAATTTCAAGGTGCCGCGGTCGGTGGAGTTCCTTGACACCTTGCCCCGCAATCCGGGCGGCAAAGTGGTCAAACCTGAGTTGAGATCGTTGAGTGCGGGAGAAGCGGTGTAAATGGATCTGAGTTTCGACGAGGACACCGAGGCGTTTCGGGCCGAAGTCCGTGAGTTCCTCACGGCCAACCGGGATTCGTTCCCGACCAAGTCCTACGACACGCGCGACGGGTTCGAGCAGCATCGCCGCTGGGACAAGGTGCTTTTCGACGCCGGGCTGTCGGTGATCGCCTGGCCCGAGAAGTACGGCGGCCGCGACGCGACCCTGCTGCAGTGGGTGGTGTTCGAGGAGGAGTACTTCCGCGCCGGGGCGCCGGGCCGGGCCAGCGCCAACGGCACCTCGATGCTGGCCCCGACGCTTTTCGCGCACGGCACCGAGGAGCAACTCGACCGGGTACTGCCGAAAATGGCTAGCGGTGACGAGATCTGGGCCCAGGCCTGGTCCGAGCCCGAATCGGGCAGCGATCTGGCCTCGCTGCGATCCACGGCCACCAGGTGCGAAGGTGGCTGGAAGCTCAACGGTCAGAAGATCTGGAGCTCGCGGGCCCCGTTCGGCGAGCGCGGGTTCGGGCTGTTCCGCTCCGACCCGCAGGCTCAGCGGCACAAGGGCCTCACCTACTTCATGTTCGACCTCAAGGCCGAAGGCGTCACGGTGCGCCCGATCGCCCAGCTCGGCGGCGACACCGGGTTCGGGGAGATCTTCCTCGACGACGTGTTCGTGCCCGATAACGATGTGATCGGCGGAGTGCACGACGGCTGGCGCGCCGCGATGAGCACATCGAGTAACGAGCGCGGTATGTCGCTGCGCAGCCCGGCCCGCTTCCTGGCTCCCGCCGAACGGCTCGTCGCGCAGTGGAAGAGCAATCCCGACCCGGTGTTCACCGACCGCGTCGCCGACGCCTGGATCAAGGCGCAGGCCTACCGGCTGCACACGTTCGGCACGGTGACCAGGCTGGCGGGCGGCGGCGAACTGGGTGCGGAATCCTCTGTGACCAAGGTGTTCTGGTCGGACCTGGATGTCGCGCTACATCAAACCGCGCTCGACTTGAGTGGCGCGGATGCCGAACTCGCAGGCAATTGGACGGAAGGCTTGTTGTTCGCCCTCGGCGGCCCGATCTATGCCGGCACCAACGAGATCCAGCGCAATATCATCGCCGAGCGGCTGCTGGGCCTGCCTCGGGAGAGTCAGGGGCAGGCCAAGTGAACTTCGAGGTGGACGAACAACAGCGCGATTTCGCCGCGAGCATCGACGCCGCGCTCGGCGCCGCCGATGTTCCCGCCGCGGTCCGCGCCTGGTCGGCCGGTGACACCGCACCTGGTCGCAAGGTGTGGTCGGCGCTGGCCGACCTGGGGGTCACCGCGCTGCTGGTCCCCGAGGAATTCGACGGGATCGGCGCACACCCGGTCGACCTGGTGGTCGCCGCCGAACGGCTCGGCGCGTGGGCGGTGCCAGGACCGGTCGCCGAATCCATCGCCGTCGCACCGATTTTGCTCGCCGAAGACCAACGATCGTCGGCGTTGGCGTCGGGCGACCTGATCGCCACCGTCGCGCGGCCACCGCAGGTGCCGCGCGCCGTGGACGCCGAATTCGCCGGTCTCGTCCTGCTGGCCGAGAACGGCGAGGTGCGCGACGCAACGGCCGGTACCAGGCAGGAGTCCGTCGACCCCGCCCGCACGTTGTACGACGTCACCGCGACCGGGGAAGCCCGGGCCGCCGACACCGCACGCGCGTACGAGTTCGGTGTGCTGGCCACCGCCGCACAGTTGGTGGGCGCGGGCCAGGCCATGCTCGACCAGTCCGTCGAATACGCCCAGCAGCGCACCCAGTTCGGCCGAATCATCGGTTCCTATCAGGCCGTCAAACATAAGCTGGCCGACGTACACATCGCCGTCGAGCTGGCTCGACCGTTGGTGTACGGGGCCGCGCTGTCGCTGGCCGGAGGCTCACCCGACACCGCGCGGGATGTCAGCGCGGCCAAGGTGGCCGCCGCCGACGCGGCGCTGCTCGCCGCACGAACCGCGCTTCAGACGCACGGGGCGATCGGGTTCACCCAGGAACACGATCTGTCCCTCCTGCTACTCAGGGCCCAGGCCCTGCGTTCGGCCTGGGGCGATCCGGCACTGCACCGCCGGCGGGTATTGGAGGCCCTCTGATGAGCGAAGAACGCCAACTGCTGCGCGAAACCGTTGCCGCGCTGGTCGACAAGCATGCGTCACCCGAAACGGTGCGCGCCGCGATGGAGTCCGACCGCGGTTACGACGAGAAGCTGTGGCAGCTGCTGTGCGAGCAGGTGGGCGTCGCCGCGCTGGTGGTTCCCGAGGAGCTGGGTGGCGCCGGTGGCGCACTGGCCGACGCCGCCGTGGCCCTCGAGGAACTCGGCAAGGCCCTGGTGCCCACTCCCCTGCTCGGCACCACGCTGGCGGAGTTGGCGCTGCTCGCGGCCGGGGAACACGGACCGCTCGAACCGCTCGCCGAGGGCAGCTCGATCGGCACCGTGGTATTCGATCCGGAATACGCCATCAACGGGGACATCGCCGACGTCGTGATCGCCGCGGACGGCGAAAACCTCACCCGCTGGACCACATTCACCGCACTCGCGAAACCCACCATGGACCTGACCCGACGGTTGTCGTCGGTCACGCCCGGCGAGACGAGCGCGCTCGGCGCGGACCCCGGCCTGGCCGACACCGCGGCCCTGCTGCTGGCCGCCGAACAGATCGGTGCGGCGTCGCGTTGCCTGGACCTCACGGTCGCCTACACCAAGGACCGGGTGCAGTTCGGGCGCCCGATCGGCAGCTTCCAGGCGCTCAAACACCGGATGGCCGACCTGTACGTCAAGGTGGTCTCGGCCCGTGCCGTCGTCAACGATGCGATCGCCGACCCGGCGCCCAGCACCGCGGCCCTGGCCCGGTACTTCGCCAGCGAGGCACTGTCCGCGGTCGCCGCGGAAGCCGTCCAGATGCATGGTGGAATCGCGATCACCTGGGAACACGACATCCAGCTGTATTTCAAGCGGGCCCACGGCAGCGCCCAGCTACTCGGCCCGCCGCGCGAACAGCTGCGCAAGCTCGAAGCGGAGGTATTTTAGGCGGCTCGGCCGCCGAAGTGTTTTAGGCGGCTCGGCCGTTGGCGACCACGTCCCGGGTCAACGGCACACCCGGCCGGTAGGCCAGATGGACGTACGACGGTGCGTCGAGGCAGACGAAATCGGCCCGCTTACCCGGCGACAACACGCCGACGTCGGTGCGCCGCAGTGCCGCCGCACCACCGGCGGTGGCCGACCACAACGCCTGTGCCGGGGTGAAATTCATATCCCTGACGGCGACGGCGATGCAGAACGCCATGCTCGTGGTGAACGAGGTGCCCGGGTTGCAGTCGGTGGCGATCGCCACCGTGACGCCGGCATCGAACATTCTGCGGGCATCCGGCCACTGCGCCCTGGTCGAGAACTCCGCTCCGGGCAGCAAGGTCGCGACCGTGGCACCGGCGGCCAGCGCCTCGATGTCGGCGTCGGTGGCATAGGTGCAGTGGTCGACCGACGCCGCCCCCAGTTCGACCGCCATCTGGATCCCGCCGCTGGGACCGAGCTGACCGGCGTGTACCCGGGGCAGCAGACCGGCCTCGATGCCCGCACGCAGAATGACCCGGGACTCGTCGACGTCGAACGCCCCGCGGTCACAGAACACGTCGATCCACCGCGCCGCCGGGGCGCAGGCGTCGAGCATCGGCCCGGTGACCAGACCGATATAGCCCTCGCGGTCGTCACGGTACTCGGCGGGCACCACATGCGCGCCGAGAAAGGTGGTCTCGTCGGTGAACTCGCGTGCGACGGCCAGGCAGCGGACCTCGTCGGCGACCGTCAGGCCGTACCCGCTCTTGGTTTCGAAGGTGGTCACGCCCGCCGCCCGCAGTTCGGCGGCCAGCCGGCCGACCCGCGCGGTCAGCGCGGCGTCGGTAGCGGCGCGAGTCGCCGAGACCGTCGTCGCGATCCCGCCTGCCGCATAGGGTGTCCCGCTCATCCGCGCCGCGAACTCCGGGGAGCGTTCACCGGCGAACACCAGATGGGCATGGCTGTCGACGAAGCCGGGTATGACGCTCACCCCGCCGCAGTCCACCCGCGCATCGGCATCCGGTGCGCCGGTTGCTCGCCCGACCCACGCGATGGCCTCGCCGTCGACGACGACGGCGGCGTCGGCCATCACGCCCAGTGGGCTGCCGTCGCCCTGGGCCGGATCATTGGTCACCAGTTCGGCGATACCGGTGTACAGCGTGCTCACAGCGCTCCCATCAGATCGGAGATCACCGAACCCAGTTCGGCGGCGGCATCCACCTCGACGTGTCGGCGGTCGGCCACCACCACCCGGCCGTCGATCACCACATCGGTGACATCAGCCGCGGATGCGGCGAAGACCGCGGTCTCCACCGATGCGCCGCCGCCCGCGGTCCGTACCGAATCGATGTCGACGGCAACGAGATCGGCGCGCGCACCGGTCCGCAGGACGCCCGCATCGGTCCAGCCGAGGGCATGCTGCCCGCCCACGGTCGCCGCTTCCAGCAGGTGTGTCGCGGCCAGGACACCGCGCCGCCGGGAGGACAGCCGTTCGTCGAGTTCCACGGCCCTGGCCTCCTCCAACATATCGATCACCGCGTGGCTGTCCGAGCCGAGGCTGAACAGCCCCTTCGCCTCCAGCAGCGCCGGTGCCGGGCCGATTCCGTCCCCGAGGTCGCGTTCGGTGGTCGGGCAGAAACACACCCCGGTCGACGTCGCATCCAGGTCGGCGATATCCCCGGGGGTCAGGTGGGTGGCGTGCACGGCGGTGGTCCGCGGTCCGAGCGCCCCCGCATCGCGCAGCACGGCCGTCGGGGTCCGCCCGTGAACCGCGACGCACTGGTCGATCTCGGCCCGCTGCTCCGATGAGTGCACGTGCAGTGGTGCGCCGTGGGTATCGGCCCAGTCGACAACGGCGGGCATCTGCTCGACGGGGACGCCCCGCACGGAATGCAGTGCCGCACCGACCAGAACCCCCGGCCGCGCATGAGTCTCCTGATGCAATGCCTCGACACGCTCCGCCCAGGCCGCCCCGCTGCCGTCGCCGAAACGTCGCTGGGTCCCGTCGTGCAGCGGCGCCCCATCGGCAGCCGAGCTGAGATAGCAGGTGTCGAGCAGGGTGAGCCGCAACCCCGCATCTGCGGCGGCGTCGATCAGGGCGTGCCCCATCGCATTCGGATCGGCGTAGCGCTGCCCCCCGACGTCGTGGTGCAGATAGTGGAATTCACCGACGGACGTGATGCCGGCGAGCACCATCTCGGCGTACACGCCGCGGGCCAGGGCCCGGTACCGGTCCGGATCGAGCCGGTCAGCGGCCCGGTACATCAGATCGCGCCAGGTCCAGAACGATCCTCGGTCACGTTGCGTGCGAGCCCGTAGCGCACGGTGGAATGCGTGCGAATGTGCATTCGCCATCCCGGGTATGACCAGTCCACGCAGCCGATTCGGGATCGCATCGGACGATACGCCGGACTGTATCGAGGTGATCCGCCCGCCCGTCACCGAGATCAGCACCCCCGCCTCGACAGTGTCCCCACCGAGCCGGGCGTACTCACACCACCAATCGGTCACGCGCTCACCCAGTCGGCCATGACATCGGCGAGCGCGTCGGCCCCGCGGTTGCAGTCGGCCGGTTCGGCGTGTTCGGCGGGTGAATGCGAGACACCGGTCGGGTTGCGCACGAACAGCATCGCCGTCGGGACCCTGGCGGACAGGATTCCGGCGTCGTGGCCCGCCGCGGTCGGCAGCACCGGGATGTCGCCGAGATGGCCGAGCGCCTTGCGCAGCCGGTCCCGAGGCTCCTGAGGGAATTCGACTATCGGCGTGATGGATTCGGCCAGCACATCCAGGTCGATCGAGCCGGTGGCGGCGTGGTGGTGGGCCTGCGCGGTGATCCGGTCGACCAACGCCGTCAGGGTCGCCTCGTCCGGTGCCCTCGCATCCAGCCAGGCCCGGACCTGCGACGGGATCGCGTTGGCGCCGTTGGGTGAGACGAGCACCTTGCCGAACGTGGCGACCGCGCCGAGCGCGGCGGCCTCGATCCGCGCCGAGTGCACCGACGATGCGAAGGCGAGCATCGGATCGCGCCGGTCGATCAGCCGGGTGGCCCCCGCATGATTGGCCTCGCCACCGAAGCTGAACTCCCACCGCCCGTGCGGCCAGATCGACGATGCCACCGCGAGCGGGGCATCCACCAGGTCCAGCGCCCGGCCCTGCTCCACATGCAGTTCGACGAACACACCCACCCGGTCGGCCAGACCCGGATCGGCACCGAGATGCTCCGGATTGCGGCCGACCCGGGTGAGCGCCTCCGCCAACGTGATTCCGTCGATATCCCGCAGCCCCCTGGCCCGGTCCGGGGTCAGCTCACCGGTCGTCAACTGCGATCCGACACAGGCCACACCGAACCGCGCCCCCTCCTCGTCGGAGAAGGCCACCACCCCGACCGGAATGGTGGGCACCACACCGCGGGACCGCAGGGTGTCCACCGCGGCGAACGCCGACACCACCCCGAGTGGGCCGTCGAACGCCCCGCCGTCGGGCACCGAATCGAGGTGGGATCCGGTCACGAACGCGCCGCGCGGATCCCCGGACCAGTGCGGTGGCAGCCACCAGGCCCACAGGTTGCCGTTGCGGTCGACGTCGACGTCCATACCGCGCCGATCGGATTCCCCGACGAACCATTCCCGCAATGTCATATCGGCGTCCGACCAGGCGAACCGGCGGTAGCCGCCGGTGTCGGGGTTGCGCCCGACGTCGAGGATCGTCGGCCACAGCGTGTCGAAGGCCGTCATGATGCGTTCTCCCACATCGGGATCCGGACCCCGCGTTCGCGGGCGACCTCGGCGGCACGGGGGTATCCGGCGTCGACGTGCCGGATCACCCCCATCCCGGGATCGTTGGTCAGCACCGTGGCCAGTTTCCGGGCGGCCAGCTCGGTGCCGTCGGCGACGCACACCTGGCCGGCATGGATCGACCGCCCCATCCCGACCCCGCCACCGTGATGGATCGACACCCACGACGCCCCGGATGCGGTGTTGACCAGTGCGTTGAGCAACGGCCAGTCGGCGATCGCATCCGATCCGTCCAGCATGGCCTCGGTTTCGCGGTACGGCGACGCCACCGACCCGGAATCGAGGTGGTCGCGGCCGATCACGATCGGCGCCGAAAGCTCACCGGAGGCGACCATCTCGTTGAACCGCAGACCGGCCCGGTGCCGCTCGCCGTAGCCGAGCCAGCAGATCCGCGCGGGCAGCCCTTCGAAGGCCACCTTCTCTCCGGCCATGGTGATCCAGCGGCGCAGGTGGGCGTTGTCCGGGAACAACTCGAGGATGGCCCGGTCGGTCGCGGCGATGTCCTTGGGATCGCCGGACAGCGCGGCCCACCGGAACGGACCGAGGCCCTCCTCGAACTGCGGCCGGATGTAGGCGGGCACGAATCCGGGAAACGCGAACGCGCGGTCGTATCCGGCCTTGCGGGCCTCGTCGCGGATCGAGTTGCCGTAGTCGAAGACCTCGGCCCCGCGGTCCATGAACCCGACCATCGCCTCGACGTGTTTGGCCATCGACAGCTCGGCCTGTTCGGTGAAGTAGACGGGGTCCTTCTCCGACATCTTCTTCATATCGTCGAAGTCGATGCCCAGCGGAAGGTAGGCCAGTGGATCGTGTGCCGAGGTCTGATCGGTGACGATGTCGATCGGCGCCTCCCGGGCCAGCAGCTCGGGGAAGACCTCGGCGGCGTTGCCGACCAGGCCGATCGACAACGGCCGCTTGTCATCCCGGGCTTGCACCGCCATCGCCACGGCCTCGTCGATGTCGGCGGCCTTGGTATCCAGGTAGCGGTGCGCGATGCGCCGGTCGATGCGGGTCTGGTCGCAGTCGACACAGATCGCCACGCCGTCGTTCATGGTGACCGCGAGCGGCTGCGCGCCACCCATCCCGCCGAGGCCCGCGGTCAGGGTGATGGTGCCGGCCAGGGTGCCGCCGAACCTCTTGCGTGCCACGGCGCCGAAGGTCTCGAACGTGCCCTGCAGGATGCCCTGGGTGCCGATGTAGATCCACGAGCCCGCGGTCATCTGGCCGTACATCATCAAACCCTCGGCCTCGAGCTTGCGGAACTGTTCCCAGGTGGCCCAGTCCCCGACCAGGTTCGAGTTGGCCAGCAGCACCCGGGGCGACCACTCGTTGGTGCGGAAGACCCCGACCGGCTTGCCGGATTGGATGAGCATCGTCTCGTCGTCCTCGAGGGAGCGCAGGGTGGCGACGATGGCGTCGAAGGCCTGCCAGCTCCGCGCGGCCCGGCCGGTGCCGCCGTAGACGACCAGGTCATCGGGGTGTTCGGCGACCTCGGTGTCGAGGTTGTTCATCAGCATCCGCAGTGCGGCTTCCTGTTGCCATCCCTTGCAGGTGATTTCGGTTCCGCGCGGGGCTCGGACCGGGCGTGGGCCGGTGTTCGTCGTCATGGGTGATCCTTCGTGTCGGTGCGGGGGTCAGCTGAGGCGGGCGTCGGCCAGCCATTTTTCGGCGATAGCGGAGAGGTTGGCTCCGGTGGCGGCTTCGGCGTTCATCGTGACGAGGTCCGCCGTGGTGAGTTTCGCCGACACGTCGTCGAGTGCGGTCCGCACGGTGTCGGTGAGTTTGGCCTTCTTGATCAGCGGCACCACGTTCTCCGCGGCGAACAGCGATTTGTCGTCGTCAAGGGCGACAAGGTTGTTCGCGACGAGCCCGGGGTCGGTGCTGAACAGGTCGCCTGCCTGGATCTGCCCGTTGGTCAGCGCCGTCATGATCAGCGTGCCACCGGCGTCGAGGCTGACGAATTCCTTGAAGTTCAGCCCGTACACGTCCCGCAGACCGATCACGCCCTGCTTGCGGGACTTCCACTCGGCGGGTCCACCGAGCACGAATTCGCCTGCGACGGGCGCCAGGTCGGAGATCTTGGCCAGGTGGTACTTGTCGGCGGTGGCCCTGGTCACCGCGATCACGTCCTTGTCCTCTGCGGGCGACGGTGTGAGCATGGTGATCCCGGCGGGCAGCTTGGCTTCGAGCTCGCCGGTGACCGCCTCCGGTGTCGCGGCGGTCGAATTCGGATCGAGGTAGTGCAGGAAGGCCCCGGAGTATTCCGGCACCAGGTCGATCGAGGTGTCCTTCAGCGCGGCGACGTACACCTCCCGGCTGCCGATGTTGAGTTGTTCGACCACTTTCACCCCCTTGGCCTGCAGGGCCTGCGAGTAGATGCTGGCGATCAGCTGGCTTTCGGTGAAGTCGGCGGAGCCGATGATGATCTGGGAGCCCGGCGATCCGGCGTTGTTGCCGTCCCCGGAAAGCGGGTCGCTGCCGAGGCCGCACGCCGCCAGCGCCAGCACCGCACCCAGAGCGGCGAGCTTCATGAGTCTGCGCATGGATCTCCTAGAGTCAGGTGGCGGCCGGGACGGCAACGGATGAACCGGATTTCGGCGCGACGCGGCGCAGCCCCGGCGACACGATGATCCGGCCCAGCCAGGCGAAGCCGAGTTCGAGGATGAGCGCGAGAATCGCGACCAGGATGGCACCGCCGGCCATTTCGGCGAAGCTGGCCTGCGCCCGGCCATCGAGGATGAACCGTCCGAGGCCCTGCAGCCCGAGGTAGGCGGCCACGGTCGCGGTCGAGACGATCTGCAGGGTCGAACTCCTGATCCCGGAGATCAGCAATGGCAGCGCGCAGGGCAGCTGAACCCGCAGCAGGATCTGGCGTCTGGTGAAACCCATTCCCCTGGCCGCGCCGACGGCGTCCGGGCCGGCGCTCTGAATGCCCGCGTAGGTTCCGGTCAGGATCGGCGGAACCGCGAGCAGGACCAGGACGACGATGGTCGGCAGGACATAGACCAGCTTGCCGTCCACGACCGGGGCGAAGATCAGGAACAGCAGGACCAGCAGGCCCAGGCTCGGCAGGGCCCGCAGGGCATTGGCGAATCCGGCGACCAGCGCCTCGCCCCTGCCGGTGTAGCCGATGAAGATGCCCAGTGGCACCGCGATCGCCAGCGCGACCAGGAGCGCGAGGACCGAGTACAGCAGGTGATAGCCGACCTGGGTGGGGATGCCGTCCGAGCCGGTCCAGTGTGCCGGGTCGGTGAACCAGCCGACGATGTTCATCTGGTCACCGTCCGCTGCCGCCACGGGGTGGCGAGTTTGTTCAGCCAGATGATCAGGCCATCGAAGATGACGGCGAGGACGACGCACAGCACCACACCGGTGATGAGCGGAACGTAGAGCCGCAGCTGGAACCCCTGGGTGAACAGCGATCCCAGTTGGGGGATGCCCAGCAGGGCGGCCATCGTGACGATGCTGACGTTGGACACCACCGCGACCCGCAGACCCGCCGCGATCACCGGCACCGCGACGGGCAGCTCGACCAGCAGCAGTCGCTGCCAGCCGCGGTAGCCCATGGCCTCGGCCGCCGCCACGGTATCGTGCGGCACCGAGGCGAGCCCGTCGGCGACGACCCGGACCAGCAGCGCCACGGTGTAAAGCGACAGCGCCACAACGATGTTGACCGGATCGAGGATCTTGGTGCCGAGCAGCACCGGCAGCAGGATGAACAGGGCCAGCGACGGGATCGTGTAGAGCAGGCCCGCGGTGCCGACGATGGCCGGGTAGCCGCGGCCCGACCGGTGCGCCCACCAGCCCAGCGGCAGGGCCAGCAGCAGCCCGATCACGGTCGGCACCAGCGTGAGCCAGGTGTGGCTGATCGTCAGGGCCACGATGCGGTCGAGGTTCGACGAGATCCAGTTCATCCGGATTCCTTCGCTCGCCGGATCGCGTCGATCACGTCGTGGTCGGTGGCGGTCCCGAGCAGCACGCCGGATTCGTCGGTGACCACGCAGCGTCCGCTCGGGCTCGACAACGCCGAGTTGAGCAGGTCCCGCAGCGGGTCGCCGCGGCGGGCCGACGTGGCGCATAGGTTCACATCGCCCGCGCCGACGTGGTCGCCGGACACCGTCGCGGTGTCGACCCAGCCGATCGGTGCGTTGCCGTCGTCGACCGCGAGCACCCATCGTCCGTTGGCCGAGGAGACGCTCGAAACTTCCTGTCCCACCGTAATAGTCGGCTCGTCGGTGAGGTCGAGCAGCTCGTCGGGGTGGTGAAAGCCGAGCGCGCGGTACCCGCGGGCGGAACCGACGAAGTCGGCGACGAACCCGTCCTGCGGGGCGGCGAGCAGCTCGGCGGGTGTCGCCGCCTGGGCCAGGGTCCCGCCCTGACGCAGCACCACCACCTGATCCCCCAGCTTGAGCGCTTCGTCGATGTCGTGGGTGACCATCACGATGGTCTTGGAGATATCGGCCTGCAGCCGCAGGAACTCGTCCTGCAGCTGGTTGCGCACGATCGGGTCGACTGCGCTGAACGGTTCGTCCATCAACAGGAAGGGCGGGTCGGTGGCCAGTGCGCGGGCCACCCCGACGCGCTGCTGCTGGCCGCCGGACAGCTGCCACGGATAGCGCCTGGCGAACTTGGCGTCCAGGCCCACCCGCTCCAGCAGTTCCATTGCCGTGGACCGGGTTTCTTTCTTGCCGCCGCCAAGCAGCCGGGGCAGCGCGGCCACGTTGTCCACCACGGTGCGATGCGGGAACAGGCCGGCATTCTGGATGACGTAGCCGATCCGGCGGCGCAGTGCGACCCGGTCGAGGGTCGCGGTGTCGACCCCGTCGAGTTCGATGGTGCCCGCGCTGGGGTCGATCAGGCGGTTGATCATCCGCATCGAGGTGGTCTTACCGCATCCGGACGGACCGACCAGGGTCGTGATCTTGCCGCTCGGTGCGGTGATGGTGAGCTGGTCGACGGCCACGGTGCCGTCCGGATACACCTTGGAGACGTTGTCGAATGTGATCATGGCTGGCTCTCTTCTTCGGCGTTCGCCGGACCTGAATTCGGGGGACGGCTCAGCCGGGCGGACACCTCGGCCGCCGCCGAGACCAGCAGTTCGCCGTACCGGGCGGCATCCGGCCCGGTGAGCCGGTAGCTCGGAACGACGACACTCAGCGCCGCGACGATGCGCGCCTGCGAGTACAGCGGGCAGGCGATGGCCGTCACGTCGGCCTCGACCCCACGTTCGATGACCACGTAACCGTCGGCGTTGACGACGCCGCGAAGCGCATGCCCCGCGGCCGATATGTCCAGCGGAATGGTCCGCCCAACCCAGCTGGTGTGCCGGACCGAGTGGGTTCCCTGCACGATGCCGATGTAGAGCGCGGTCGCGGCGTGCCCTTCGACGGACAGATAGACCGACTCACCGGTCTGCCCGACCAGCTGCTCCATCACCGGCCGGGCCAGGTCGACCAACGATTCACTGCTCAGCGCGGTGGCGCCGAGCTGGATGATCCGGCTCCCCGGGCGGTAGATGCCCGCATCGTCCTTGGCAATGAAACCGGTGTGCTCCAGGGTCCGCAGCAGCCGCAGCGCGGTGCTCGGTGCGAGGTCGCAATCCCGCGAGCTGTCGGCGAGATTCGCGCTGCCCCGATCGCAGATGGTCGCGAGCAGGGCGAGCGCGCGTTCCACGGTCCGGGTGGATGCTTCGGCCAATTCGATCCCCTTCCGAGCTCGTTTGCCATCTGATGGAATTCAATTTCTATCTAGCGGCATTTCTGATCTTGGGCGATGATAGGCCCTGACGCTCGCAAGGGGTAGAGATTGAGGAGAATTGCATGGTTGTGCTGACCGGGATGAGCACAATTGCCGACGTGGTCGCCCTCGCCGACCGGCGCGAGCAGGTGTCGATCTCACCGCCCGTGCTCGAGGCGGTCCGCCTCGCGCATGCCCGGGCCGCCGACCTCAGCACCCGTTTCCCCACCTACGGCCGCACCACCGGCGTCGGCGCCAACCGCAGCACCCCGGTACCGCCCGACGACCACGACTACGGGATGCGCCTGCTGCGCAGTCACGCCGCCGACGCGGGCGATCCGCTGGACGGCCGCACGGTCCGGGCGATGCTGGCGGTGCGACTGATCCAGCTGTGCGTCCCGGGGGCGGGACTCGATCCCGAAATCCTTGGCGGCCTGGAACGGATGCTCAATTCCGACGCGCTGCCGGAACTTCTGCACTACGCGTCGATCGGAACCGGAGACCTGGCCGCGCTCGCCGGTACCGCACTGACCCTGATCGGCGAACGGCCTGCCACCGCACCGTTGCCCGCGATGGCGCCATGGGGCGCCGACAGCGCGCTGCCGTTCATGAGCAGCAGTGCACTGACCGTCGGGCGCAGTTGCCTCGCGGTGTCCGAGCTGGCCCGCCTCGAACGCGCCTCCAGCGTCATCTACCTGCTGAGTTTCCTTGCGCTGAACGGCAATCCGTCGGCGTTCTCGGAAGCCGCCGCACGGGCCGCCGCCGCGCCACAGGTGGAGGCCGTCGCCGGCCGGTTGCGATCGCTGCTGGCGGGCGCCGGACGGCCCGACCACACCCCGGCGCGCATCCAGGACCCGTACGGGCTGCGGGTGTACCCGGTCGCGCAGGCCAGCGCCGTCGCCTCACTGGGTTCCCTTGTCGGACAGTTGGAACGCACGCTGAACACGGCGCAGGAGAATCCGCTGTTCGACATCGACGGCGGACAGGTGATCCATCACGGCGCGTTCTACCAGGCGTCGTTATCTCTCGAACTCGACGGGACCACACTCGCGTTGGCGTTGACCGCGCCCATCACGCATTCCCGGATCCGGATGCTCAACGATCCGGAGACCAACGACCGCAACGCCTTTCTCGCGGTCAGCGAGGATGGGTCGTCGGGCCTGATGATGGTCGAGTACGTGGCCGCGGGGGCGATCGCCGAGATCCGCGCCGCGGCGCAACCGGCATCCGTCGGGACCCTGGTGCTCTCCAGGGGGATGGAGGAGGACGCCACCTTCGCCTCGCAGAGCGCACTACAACTTGAACGGTCGGTGGCCGCCTACCGGGTGTTGTTGTGCTGCGAACTGGTCGGCGGGGTGCGGCTGCTGCGTCAGCGGCGACTCCAGGACCGGTTCACCGGGGTGGCCGGTGCGGCGCTGGCGCTGGCCGCGGACCTGCCATGGGACGACGACGACCGCGACCTGCGCGGCGACCTCAGCGCGGCCCAGCTGCTGCTCGACGATATCGGCAGTCTGGTGCCCGACGACCTCAGCCCAGACGTCCGGTGACCGACTCGGCCGCCGCGGTCAACGAGCCGTCACGCACCAGCCCGAGCACCGCCTCGATATCGGGTGCGAGGTAGCGGTCGGGCCCCGGCCCCTGCACCCGGTCGCGAACCGCCGCGATGACGGCGCCGGTGGCCGGGGCCGGGGCCAGCGGCGCCCGCATGTCGATCCCCCTTGCGGCGGTGAGGATCTCGATGGACAGCACCCTGGCGAGTCCGTCGATCGCCCGGCGCAGCTTGCGGGCCGCCGACCAGCCCATCGAGACATGGTCCTCCTGCATCGCCGAGGACGGGATGGAGTCGACGCTGGCCGGATTGGCCAGCCGCTTGAGCTCCGAGACGATCGCCGCCTGGGTGTACTGCGCGATCATGTGACCGCTGTCGACGCCCGGATCGTCGGCGAGGAACGGGTTGAGGCCGTGGCTGCGCGCCGGGTCGAGGAAGCGGTCGGTGCGGCGCTCGCTGATGCTCGCGACATCGGCGACGACGATGGCCAGGAAGTCCAGCACGTAGGCGACGGGCGCACCGTGGAAGTTCCCGTTCGATTCGACGGTGCCGAGATCGGTGACCACTGGATTGTCGATGGTGCTGGCCAATTCCCGGTCCGCGACGAAGCGGGCGTGCGCCACGGTGTCGCGCGCCGCGCCCGCCACCTGCGGGGCGCACCGCAGCGAGTAGGCGTCCTGGACCAGGGGACAGTCCGGCCCACTGTGACTGGCCACGATCGGTGACCCGGCCAGCATCCTGGTCATATTCGCCGCGGCGATGCCCTGGCCCGGCTGGGGACGCAGGGCCTGCAGATGCGCCGCGAACACCCGGTCGGTGCCGAGCAGGCCCTCCACGCTCATCGCCGCCGCGATATCGGCGAGCACCAGCAGGCGGTCGAGGTCGGCCAGCGCGAGCACCAGGTGTCCGAGCATGCCGTCGGTGCCGTTGATCAGGGCAAGGCCCTCCTTCTCGGCCAGGGTCACCGGGACGAGGCCGTGCGCCCGGAGCGCGTCCCGGGCCGGCATCACGGCGCCGTCGCCGCGGCGCACGGTGCCCTCCCCCATGATCGTGAGCGCGACGTGGGCAAGCGGCGCGAGATCACCCGAACACCCCAGGCTGCCGTATTCGTGTACCACCGGGGTCAGACCGGCGCACAGCAGCCCGGCGTAGAGCCGGGCGACCTCGGTGCGGACCCCGGTGCGACCGGTGGCCAGCGTCGACAGCCTCAGCAGCATCATCGCCCGGATGACCTCGCGTTCGACCTCGGGACCCGATCCCGCCGCGTGCGAACGGATCAGGCCGCGTTGCAGCTTGGTTCGGAGTTCGGGCGGGATGTGCCGGGTGGCCAGGGCGCCGAAACCGGTCGAGATGCCGTACGCCGGGGTCGGGTCGCCGGCCAGCGCCTCAACCCGGGCCCGGCTGGCGGCGATCGCCTCGACCGCCTCATCGGCGAGCACCACCGGCGCATCGGCCCGCGCCACCTGCACAACCTCATCGGCGCTCACCGGCCCGATTCCCACCACAACCTCTGCCATCCAATGATTGTGCACGCCGGTGCCTTAGCCTGGGTGAGATGGATGTCTCGCGCAGGGCCGGAATCCCGCCGTTCTACGTGATGGACGTGTGGCTGGCCGCGGCCGAACGCCAGCGCACCCACGGCGACCTGGTCAACCTGTCGGCCGGCCAGCCCAGCGCCGGGGCACCCGCGCCGGTGCGCGAGGCGGCCGTGGCCGCGTTGAACCACAATCAGCTCGGCTACACCGTGACGCTGGGAATCCCGGAGCTGCGCACCGCGATCGCATCGTCGTACGGCAGGTACGGCATCGAGGTCGGCGTCGACGATGTCGTCCTCACCACCGGTTCCTCGGGCGGGTTCCTGCTGACCTTCCTGGCCTGTTTCGATGCCGGCGACCGCGTCGCCATCGCGAGCCCCGGCTATCCGTGTTACCGCAACATCCTGTCCGCCTTGGGTTGTGAGGTGGTGGAGCTGGCGTGCGGGCCGGATACCCGGTTCCAGCCCACTGCCGCGATGCTCGACGCCCTCGATCCGCCGGTGGCCGGCGTGATCGTCGCCAGCCCGGCCAATCCGACCGGCACCGTGATCGCACCGCAGGAACTGGCCGCGATCGCATCGTGGTGCGACGCGTCGGGTGTCCGGCTGGTCAGCGATGAGATATACCACGGCCTGGTGTACGAGGGTGCGCCCGCGACCAGTTGCGCATGGGAGACCTCGCGGAATGCCGTGGTGGTCAACAGCTTCTCGAAGTACTTCGCGATGACCGGCTGGCGGTTGGGCTGGCTGCTGGTACCCGGCGGTCTACGCCGCGCGGTCGACTGCCTGACCGGGAACTTCACCATCTGCCCGCCCGCGCTGGCCCAGCAGGCCGCGCTGGCCGCGTTCACCCCGGAGTCGATGGCCGAGGCCGAGGGTCTGCTGGCCCATTACGCCGAGAACCGGCGGATGCTGCTCGACGGGCTGCGCCGGATCGGCATCGACCGCCTGGCTCCGACCGACGGTGCGTTCTACGTGTACGCCGACGTCGGCGATTTCACCGCCGACTCGTTGTCCTTCTGCTCGAAGTTGCTGGCCGACACCGGTGTTGCGATCGCACCCGGCATCGATTTCGACACCGCTCGCGGCGGTTCGTTCGTCCGTCTGTCGTTCGCGGGCCCGACCACCGACATCGAGGAGGCGCTGCGCCGGATCGGCCCCTGGCTGGGTCACGTCAACGAGCGTCGGTAGCGCACATCCTCGACCGGGACCTCGCCTATTTCATCCGTCCGATGCGTGCCGTCCCAATGCCAGCCGTCGATTTCGTAGAACCGCCGGGCGCGTGCGTTGCACTCCAGAACCCACAGCGCCGCTTCTGCATAACCGTTGCGGTGCAGCAGCTCTCGCGCCGCGGCGATGAGCTCACGGCCGATCCCGGTACCCCAGCGGTCCGGATCAGAATAGAGCGCCCAGATCTCGCCGTGATCGAGGAGGTCGGCGTCCCGGCAACGTCCGATCGTGACGAGGCCTCCGATGCCGCTCTGGTCCGTTGCCACCAGGGTGTACGGACCGTCAAGCGGCATGGCATCGAAGGTGTACCGGCCTGCTCGGTCAGCGGCGTTCAGCCGGTCGAGATAGCTCCGGGGGAGCATCCCTTGGTAGCCAATCTGCCATGCTCGCACGTGCACATCGGCGACCTCTTGCGCGTCGGCGGCTACTGCCGGTCGGATCTGCATACCCCAACAATTCGCAAGAGCACCCGTCTGGCGCAACCCGATAACTTGATGCTCCTATCTTTGTTAAATGTCAAGCGGCGTGGGTGAGCTGGGCGTTTAGCCATTGGCGGTAGTTGTTGGCG